>CAMWUX010000149.1 GCA_947177605.1 uncultured Porphyromonadaceae bacterium | reverse complement strand
GTGCATTGGCGGGAATCCTCGCACGAAAAGCGTACAATGACATTTTTACCATAAACTTTCTCAGGTTCCCGGCAGCTTCGTGGGACATCTCTTCGCGATGTAGCGGATCCTCGGCTGATTGTAGGGATGCACCCTCATCAATCGTGCATCGTGCATCGTGCATTGTGCATTGTGCATCGTGCATCGTGCATCGTGCATTGTGCATTGTGCATCACTTCAGCCCCTTCAGCGGATTCGGCTTCGTAGCCTGAAAATCCTTCAGATACTGCGGAGTCGAATAAGCTGTGTCGATAAACTCACGGCGCGCGTAGCTGCGCTCCGATAGAGCCACCATCGACGATGCAATCGGATAAATATCCTCTATAAAGTGAGCATTGGGAGCCGTGATCACATCGCGCGCCTTCATGCTGCCGTCGCCGAAGAAATACACCGGGCGACCCGTGGCCAGCAGATCGGCATAGCTGTCGGCATCGAGTATCAGCGGCTGCCGCTTCATCAGTTCCGTCAGGGCGAAATCGTAGGCGGCCGTATACACCTCCATGCGTCGGGCATCGATCATCGGCACTAATATCGCATCCTCCTCAGTGTCGTGGTGAAACATCACCTCCACAGCCATCAGTTGCAGCGTATCTACACCGATCATCGGTATGCCGAGTCCGTATGCCAAGCCCTTCGCTTCGCTAAGACCGATGCGCAGACCGGTATAGCTTCCCGGACCCATCGACACAGCTACAGCATCGAGCTTCAGCTCAAGTTCCGCAAGGCGATCAAGGCAGGCCTTGATCATACCGCTCAGCAGAGCCGCATGGTTGCGTCCCTCGAAATCTTCGCGGTGAGTGAGTATCATACCTTCGGCCGATAAGGCAGCCGAGCATACGGTCGTAGAAGTATCGATATTGAGTATTACAGCCATCTGTCAGGGATTTTGTTCTTTTTTCCGCCGCAAAGTTACGTTTTTTCCCTGCTATTAGCTACTTTTGTGAGAAAATAATAGATTCCGATGCTCCTATCCATGACAGGATTCGGCAAAGCAGTTGCCGAACTTCCATCAAAGAAAATAAGCGTAGAGATTAAGTCGCTCAACAGCAAGCAGCTCGACCTGTCGATGCGTGTGCCTGCCGTGTTGCGCGACAAAGAAATCGAACTGCGCACCGCAGCCTCCCGCCGCCTTGAGCGAGGCAAAGTGGAAATCAACGTATTCATCGAGTCGCAGTCGGCCGATCTGGCTATGACGCTCAATCTCCCCCTCATCGAAGCTTACAAGAGGCAGATCGACGAGTTGGGCGAGAAACTCGGTATCGGCGCCCCTGCCGACTGGTACGGACTCCTTCTCCGCTTTCCCGACACCGTGAAGGCCGTCGCTGCCGAACACGCCGATGATGCCGAATACGAGGCAGCCCTCAGCGCTCTCAATGAGGCCGTCGACGCTCTCACTCAGCACCGTGCTGCCGAAGGTGCCAAACTCTACGAATTTTTCACCGTCCGCGTCAATCGCATTTCCGAATTACTTCAGGAAGTGCCCCGCTACGAAGTGGAGCGCGTGGAGAAGATTCGTGCCCGACTTGCCGACAATCTCGCAGCCATTCCACAGGTCGACTACGACCGTGGCCGTCTCGAACAGGAGCTGATATTTTATATTGAGAAGCTCGACGTCAATGAGGAGCGCCAGCGCCTCGCCCAGCATCTCCGCTACTTCCTCGAGACCCTCGACTGCGAGCCGGGTCAGGGCAAGAAACTCGGCTTCATCGCTCAGGAGATGGGTCGTGAGATCAATACACTCGGCTCCAAGAGCAACCATGCCGAGATGCAGCGCATCGTAGTGAAGATGAAAGACGAACTCGAACAGATCAAGGAGCAGGTGCTCAACGTACTCTGATATATGGCCACACCCGGAAAGATCATCATAATATCCGCCCCCAGTGGTAGCGGTAAGTCCACCATAATCCGCGAACTTATCGATACCCACCATGTCCCCTTGGCATTCAGCGTCTCCGCCACCAATCGTCCCCCGCGCACCGGTGAGACCGACGGAGTGCATTATCATTTCCTCTCCGACGAAGCCTTCCGCAGCGCCATCGCCGCCGATGAGTTTGTCGAATATGAGGAAGTATATCCCGGCCGCTTCTACGGCACCCTCAAGAGTGAAGTGGAGCGTCGGGCTGCCGCCGGAGAGAATGTGCTGCTCGACATCGACGTCAAGGGAGGATGCCGCGTAAAGGATATGTATGCCGACGGCGCCCTGAGCATCTTCATCATGCCCCCGGGTATCGACGAGCTCCGTCGTCGTCTCGAAGGTCGTGCCACCGACCCGCAGGACGCCATCGAAGCTCGGCTCTCAAAAGCCGCTTATGAGATGGAATTTGCCCCGCGCTACGATGCAGTCGTAGTCAACGACGACCTCGCGACCGCTTCTGCCGAGGTAGCCCGGCTCATCACCGATTTTATCGCGAAATGACCCTGCGCCCCCGCATCGGCATTCTCGGCGGGTCGTTCAATCCCGTACATCTCGGCCATATACAGCTGGCCGACTATCTCGTACAGACCACGCAGCTCACCGCCGTATGGCTCATGCTGTCGCCGCGCAATCCACTCAAGCAATATCCCGCCGATATGCCCTCCGATGAGCAGCGCATGGATATGCTCCGCATTGCTGCCGAAGCCTCCCCCCGACTTGAAGCCACAGATATAGAGCTGTCGATGCTACGGCCATCCTACACCATCGATTCCCTTCGTCGGCTCCGGTTGCTCCATCCCGATGTGGATTTCTCTCTCGTGATAGGCAGCGACAACTGGCTCGTGTTCGATCAGTGGCGCGACTACCGCAGCATCATCGACGAATTTTCTCCCGTCATTTATCCGCGTCCCGGATATCCGGTTGATACCGACAGCCTTCCCGAAGGCGTCACCCTTGTCAGCGCACCCATGCTCGACATCTCATCCACTCAGTTACGCGAAGCCATTGCCGCCGGCCTCGATATGAACCTTTTCCTCCCAGCCGGCGTAATGGATTATATACTGACCAACAATCTCTACC
The DNA here is from genome assembly GCA_947177605.1 of uncultured Porphyromonadaceae bacterium. GTDB lineage: Bacteria > Bacteroidota > Bacteroidia > Bacteroidales > Muribaculaceae > Paramuribaculum. Next base: position 986 of record CAMWUX010000149.1, on the reverse strand, counting down.
GATTATGACCCCCAACGCTATATCATTCATTGCTCTCGCCAAAGAATATTGCACGGCAGTAGCCAATCCGCCCGCCGAACTTACCGATTTCGTGGCCGACATGCTACGCCTGCTCCCGCGTCTCTACATCACGGCATCCGACCTCGCAGTCGACTCGCTCGACGAAGGGGGATATCTCGATCAAGCTATGGACGAGGACACTTACTCCGACATCATGGGGCGCCTCAGCAGCCTGTTCGGTTTTGAAGACTCTTATCTCGAAGTATTCATGGCCGATATGAAGTATTCCGATACCCCTATCGCTACCACCATATCCGAAGGCCTCGCCGACATCGCTCAGGTGCTCTTCAACTTCCTCGCCACCGTGAGGGAAGCACCCGAGCCCGTGGTAGAGGAAGCCCTCTGTGCCGTCAAGGCCGAATTTGCCGAATACTGGAGCCAGACCCTATGCAATGTGCTCCGCGCCCTCAATGCAGTAAAATATCAATCCTGATACTCATACCGCCATGTATACCCCCTCCCCGCTTGTAGCCGACCTGATGCGCTTTCTCGATGGCAGCCCCGTCAACTTTGCCGCAGTAGAACAGTGCCGCGCACGCCTTGATGCCGCCGGATTCTGCGAACTTGATCCGGCAGCCGACTGGACACTCCAACCATCCGGACGATATTATGTCACCAAAAACGCCTCCGCCATACTCGCATTCATCCTCCCGGCTTCAGGGCACCCTGCATCTCCCTGCCATATCATCTCAGCCCACAGCGACTCGCCCGGCTTCCGCATCAAGCCCCGCGCCGCAATGGTCGGCGAAGGCGGTATCGTGCGGCTCAACACCGAAGTCTACGGTGGTCCGATCCTCTACACCTGGTTCGATCGCCCGCTCTCCATCGCCGGCCGCGTACTGCTCAAAGGCTCCGACGCCCTGCAGCCCGTGACCCGTCTGGTCAACTTCCGCAGGCCGCTTCTCACCATACCCCACCTCGCTATC
>CAMWUX010000148.1 GCA_947177605.1 uncultured Porphyromonadaceae bacterium | reverse complement strand
CCGAGGGGCATCTTGAGGTTTCGGAATATGCGGGCTACCATCTTCGATCCTACGAAGTCGTGGTTTTTGAAAGTCCATCCCGCCTGATCGTCCCAGCGCTTTGTGGCTGGTTTGGCTATGTCGTGGAGCAATGCCGCCCAATGGAGCCACAACTTGTCGGGCTCTGCCTGAGCCACGCGGTCAAGTACCAGCATCGTGTGGTCGAAATTATCCTTGTGACCGCGACCGTGCATCGTCTCTACACCTTGCAGAGCCACAAGCTCGGGAAGAAAGTGGCGTAGTAGTCCGGTATCAGCGAGTAGCCGCCAGCCGATCGACGGTCGTGGCGACAGCATGATCTTGTTGAGCTCGGATGTGATGCGTTCGAGCGATATTATGGATATACGGTCGGCATTGCGGGCTATGGCTTTTAGTGATTCCTCCTCGATAGTGAAGTCGAGTTGGGTAGCAAAGCGAATGGCGCGGAGCATGCGCAGCGGATCGTCGCTGTATGTTATGTCCGGATCGAGGGGTGTACGGATTATGCCTCGGTGGAGGTCATCCACTCCGCCGAAGAGATCGATCAATTGAGGTTCGCCGGCCTGCGCGTTGACGCTTAGGGCGAGAGCATTGATGGTGAAGTCGCGGCGTGACAGGTCGTCGGCGAGTGTGCCATCCTCCACTATCGGTTTGCGGGAGTCGCGCGAGTAGGACTCGCGACGCGCACCTACAAACTCCAGTTCTAGGCCTTGTAGTTTCACCTGCGCAGTGCCGAACCCGGAGTAGATATGCACTGTAGATGCGCGGCGAGTGGATGCACGGAGCTGTTTAGCCACTGCGATACCGCTACCGGGTCCTACACACACGAAGTCGATATCCTTGGAGTGGCGGTGGAGAAGGGCATCGCGCACGCAGCCTCCTACAGCATAGCAGGGTATGTCGATTGCTGCTGCGGCGGCACTCACGGCTTTTACGGCCGGATGGTCGAGTAGTTGTTGCAGATCGGTATTCATCGGCTATTGGAATATCACTATTTGCTCGGGTGCGTTGGTGAGACATTTCAAACCATCGGCAGTCACTACATAAGTGTTTTCGATACCTACGGCTCCCACTTCCGGAATCACGAATTTGGGTTCGAGAGCTATCACATTGCCTTCCTGAAGTATATATTTCGATCGTGGCGCTATCACCGGGAGCTCGTTGATCTCGATGCCGAGACCGTGACCCACAAATCCGGCTTTCTGACGGTGTCCCATAAAATATGTGTAGAGATCAGCTTCCCGAGCCATCTCCTCAGCCATGTGATATATGGCTGAAGCCTCTATGCCGGGACGACCCATCTCCTCGGCCTTACGGCATATAGCTATCGAGCAGTCGTGGGCGCGTTGGGCGAGTGGCTTAAGCGTACGCGGTGCGAATGTGCGGGTCATGTCGGTCATATATCCGGTGTAGTTGCCGTTGGCATCTACCATCACGGCCTCGCCTGGGCGAATCACGGTACCGTCGGCGCCAACCGGTATGGAGGTGTCGAGACCGCCTCCCCCCATAGCAAAATCGTAGGGCGTGGGGGTATCGGCATTCTCACCGGCAAGCACGTTGGCCATAAAAAGCTCCATTGTGTCGCCCGCTGTGCGGAACACGCCGAGGCAACCTTCGAGGCGCGACAGGCGCTCGATCTCAATCTGAAGCTCGATATCCGTGATGCCCTCGTGGTAGAGATTGGGAATACGTCGGTACACGCGTTCCTGTTTTACTCCCGAAGCAGCTATCATCTCTACTTCAAGCGGAGTCTTTACGGCGCGGGCTTCAGCAAGACAGGGTGAGCCGTTGACGATCTTGGCGTAGGGGAATACAGCGCTCAGGCGCTGAGCGTCGGAGTAGCTTATGGTGTCGAGCTCCAATGCGAGTGTCGACGGTCGGTCGGGCAGCTCGATCTGTTCGGGCTTGCGTATGGCCGTGGCGTCGGCATGGGCGAGCGAAATCGGTCGCTTCACGAAATAAAGCGGGGAGCCACTTAGCGGAATATATACGTAGCCGGTGAACACGCGGCCGGTGATATAATAGATGTTGACATAGGAGTGAATGAGCAGTCCGTCGGCACCTGCGCGCTCCATGGCCTTGCGCAGTTTGCTCATTCGAAGCTCTTGCTCGGAGGCTGACAAAAGCAGTAGCGGTGTAGCATTGGTGGTCATAGGCCGATAGGTGAATTTGGGGTGAGGAGGAAGTCTGTAAGTTCGGCGAAAGTGTGCATCCGGAAGTCGGCGTCGCTACACTCTCCGAAACCGTAGTTCATATATATCATAGGGATGCCGGCGAGGTGGGCCGCGTCGCAATCGGTCTGTGTATCGCCCACATATACGGCGTCGGTGAGGTTGTGGCGCTCCATGATCAGTTTTATGTTGTCAGCTTTCGACAGATGTGTCTGGCCGTTGGTCAGTGTATCCTTGATGTACGGGCGAAGGCCGGTGTAGCGGAGGAAGTAATCCAGCCCGTGCGGGCCGCAATTGCTCACCATAAAGAGCTGGAAACGCTCGGAAAGCCGAGCAAGTCCTTCGCGCACGCCTGGATAGAGTGTTCCGCCTTTGGCGGGCATTATCCTACTGTCAACCTCGCGCAGCGTGGCGGTGAATTGAGCTTCGTCAATTCCTTCCGGATTCAGGCGCTTGATGATGGTGCCCAATGTGAGGCCCATGCAATCGAGCAATTGGTCGCGGGTCATACGGGCATCAATGCCGAGTATCCGATATGTCTCGTTCCAGATATCGGCGTAAGTATCGACGGCATCCCAAAGGGTGCCGTCCATATCAAAGATTATGTTGAGGAAGCGATAGTCGGACATTGATCTTGGTCGTTTATTTGGCGAGAATACCTATCCGGTCTATACCGTGGAGGGTATCGGTACGCATAATGTGGCGTACGCTCACGCGAGAATCGCCGGTCGGATTTATCTCCGGGCAGGCTATCGCCTCGATCTGGAAAGTCGACCCCAGAGCATGACCCTGCCACTTGCCGTATTGGTCGGCCATGGTGAGCGCCACGGTATCGCACACTTTACGCAATGAGTCTTCATACGTAACCTCCAACCATAGGTTGCAGTATGGGTATTTGTCGGAATGAACGACTGCCACATACAGGTTTTTTCCGGGTATGGAATCGAGGTTGGAGAGCGTAAAGCCTATAGTGTCGGTATAGGCAAACGCCTCCGAGGACAATGTGTGAAATTCACCGACGGCGCTGTAGTGGTCGGTACAGGCTATCGATGCGATTAGCAGTATTACGGAAGCGAGTATGCTCGGTTTCATCGGCTTGACGGGATTACTCCTTGGGCTGATTGTTAGACTTATCGGACGGACGACGACGGTCGCGGCCACCACGGCGCTGCTGGCGGGGCTGGTTCTTCTCCTGACCGTCTGTCGACGGCTGCTGCGATGCATCGCCTTGCGGAGCGCCGCCCTCCTTGGCCGGACGCTTCTTCTTGCGGTTGCGTTTCTTCTTGGCGTTGTCGAAGCGTGAGATATTGTCCTGATCGAGCAGATCGGCGTAGGGGCTCTTCTCCTGACGCGGCTGTTCGTCGTCGCGAAGGAGCGATGCGGGCTTTTGTCCCTCCTTGTTCAGCGCTATCACTTCGAATGCGCGACGGGCGTCGATAGTCACCAGATTGGCCGGAATCCACTTGTCGGTGCTGTAGGTCACGAGACCTTTGAATACATCGTGCTTGAAGTGGTAGTATGTATTGTCGGTTGTCTCCAGTCGGGCATCTTTCGGGGGAAGTTTCTTCACCGCCTCCACGTAGGCATCGACTTCGTAGTTGAGGCAGCACTTGAGCTTGGCGCACTGGCCTGCGAGTTTCTGCGGGTTGAGCGATATGTCCTGAAAGCGAGCGGCGGCAGTGCCTACACTCACAAATGATGTGAGCCATGTGGCGCAGCAGAGCGGACGTCCGCAGGGACCGATACCGCCGATGCGGCCTGCTTCCTGACGTGCACCTATTTGCTTCATTTCGATACGTACCTTGAAAGTGTCGGCAAGTACCTTGATGAGCTGGCGGAAATCCACGCGCTCGTCGGCGATATAGTAGAA
>CAMWUX010000147.1 GCA_947177605.1 uncultured Porphyromonadaceae bacterium | reverse complement strand
TGAAGTCAGCCCTAATTTTTCAATCCTTCAAAAAAGTTTAGCGGACAGTAATAATTATTGATCAGCGAGTAGTCCGGATTGTTGCTTAATTTGTTATATTATTGTAATTTTGTAATCTAAATCAGAAGTTAATATGGCAATTCCGATTAAAGCAGTACCTATTCTGACCGGCACTTTGGCAGATGATTTTGTACGTCAGGCAGAAGAAAACGAGCAGAAACCCCGACGTGAACTCTCGGCTGATAAAGAGAAAAAAATTGCCGAGATAATGCGTCGCTCGCGTGAATTTGTTCCCTCGTGGATAAAGTAATGTCCGGTTCAATTTTCAATCTCGCAACTGACGGCATCTTATATAAGCTCAACGAGCTTATACTTCATAACTGTGCCCGTTTTGATTGCGGAATGGATGACTTAAACGATTTTTTCATTAACGATGCGCTGACCTATGAGAAGGATCTCATGGGTAAAACTTATTGTTGGCTGGACAATTCCAACGATAGAAGAATCGTTGCCATGATCACCCTCGCAAACGCCGGTATTCAGACCACTCATTTACCTAACAATCCCAAACGGCACCTCAACAAAGCTATTGCATATAATAAACAAGGACGAACCTATCCGGCGGTACTGATTGGTCGATTAGGTGTTGACGTGGATTATCAAGGAGCTCAATTCCGCATTGGGGCTCAAATTATGGATTTTATAAAGGATTGGTTCTTAAGTGCGGACAATAAAACCGGATGTAGATTTATACTTGTCGATGCCGTCAACACCCCACACGTCTTGACCTATTATGAACGTAACGGATTTAAGCCTCTATTTCCCAGAGATTGTGACGAAAAGGCGTTTTACGATATAGCCGAGGCGGAGGAATTGCGGACACGTATGTATTATTTCGACCTGCTGAATTATTGACAGCCAGCCTTTTTACGCACACCATTATCAACCACTATACAGCTGAGCCGTAGAATGGCAACCAGTCTTGACTGCCGGAATCAGATGGAGCGGCGGAAGGTGGAGCGGCGGCGGTGGAGGCGATGGTCGTAGTATTGCCACTGGAGGCGGACGGCTTCGTTGTCCTCAAGCTCGATGTTGGATTCGGCTTCTTTGTAGCCTTCCTTATTAAATATAGGTATAAGGTCGGCGAAGAGGAGTGCATTGACTCCGCGCGACTGGTATTCCTTCTTCACGGCGATGAGCAGCAGGTCGACCACATCGTTGGCCCCATGGATGCCCTGGAGCAGATGATACCAGCCGGTGGGGAAGAGGCGTCCGCGCGATTTGCGCAGGGCTTTCGACATCGAGGGCATCGAGATGCCGAGGGCCACGAGCTTATCATCTGAGTCGACGATCACACTGATGCAGTCGAGGCGTATGATACCGAGATATTGGTCGATATAGTAGTCGATCTGGCGCTGGGAGAGGGGACAATAGCCGTAGAGGTGGTCGTAGGCTTCGTTGATGAGATCGAAGAGTGCCTGACCGTAGGCTTCCTTGAGCTTGCGGCGCGATGTGAACTTGACGGAGCGGAGGCCGTACTTGCGGGTCACGATGTCGGCGATGCGCTTGAATTTCTCGGGTATCTCTTTGGGCACGGTGATGCGGTATTCGACCCAGGTAGCGTCTTTGACGAATCCGAGGCGCTCGTAGTGGGTGATGTAGTAGGGATGGTTGTAGATGGTGGCCATGGTGCCCATCTCGTCGTAGCCGAATGTGAGGGCGCCTTCGTGGTCCATATCGGAGAATCCCATGGGGCCGACGAGTTCGTTCATACCCTGCTCTCGCGCCCAGCCTATGGCGGCGTCGAAGAGAGCGTCGACCACTTCGGCATCGTCAATGAAGTCTACGAATCCGAAGCGTGCCTCGCGGCGCCCGGTGCGTTCGTTGACCACGTCGTTGATAAGCACTGCGATACGACCCACGGGGCGGCCGTCGGCGTTGTAGGCCATGAATGCGGCGGCGCGGCAGTAGTCAAACGCAGGATTCTTGTCGGGCAACAGTGTAGCTATATCGTCGGCGATGAGCGGCGGCACATAGCAGGGGTTGTCCTTATAGAGGTCGATGGGAAACTGCACGAACTTGCGGAGCGCTGACTTGCGCAGGGGTATGTTGACGATTTCGACTGACATTGCGGTGGGGTGATAGCTATGATGGATGGTATTGGATTATCGTCCGGAATGGGTGAGCCATGCGAGGATGACAAACATAAGCAGGAGGAATGCGATGAGGGCGACGTAGAGGTAGGGCGCCGAGCGGCGTGCCAAGGCCATACGCAACTGATGCACACTGGCATAGGGACGTCCCGACGTGCATCGGTCGGCGATGCGGTGTAGATAGGCCGGGGGCTCGGGCGTGGCTGCAAGCGACTCCGAGAGCACACGGCCGAAGGCCTGAATATCTTCTGCGGCAGCGGCCGGTGAGAGCTGCTGTGCCTGATCGAAGCCTACGTCGATGAGTTTGAGATTGCCGATGTTTTCGGTGAATATGATGGTCTCGGGCCGGATGGGGAAGTGGACTATATGGTTGGTCTGGATATAGTCGATAGCGTCGACAAGGCGTGTGGTGATCTGGCGGATATGTTCGGGAGTGACGGCCTTGGTGTCGATAAGCGTGCGGAGCGATGTGCCGTATACGTCGTCGGTGATAATGCAGAGGCCGAGGCCGGGCACCTCCTCGTAGTCGTTGATCATCACGATATTGGGGTGCGACAGATTGTAGCGCACCTCAAATTCTTTCTCAAACATGGCCTGCATGCGCGGGTCGGCCTTATACTTCTCCTTGAGGGTCTTGAGCATGACCCACTTGCCGTGCTTGCGGGCAGTGTAGACGTCGTAGTACTTCTCCTCCCACTGGGGCAGGAGCTCGATCTCGGTCCACTTTTCTTTAGATTTCTCGGCCATCGTCAATATTCCTGAAATACGAGGTGATCACCGGTATCGAGGTCGGTGAGGTAGAGATACCAGATGTTGCCGTAGCCGGGCTTATAATCGGATTCGATACGGTAGATGTAGCGAAACTGTGAGCCGTCGTAGTTGTAGAGCGTCACGTAGGAAGCACCGCCTGCAGCATAGTAGGTCTCCCACTCGAATGGGGAGGAGTATTGATTGGGATATCCGGCGTTGTAGACGATCGCACCGGTGAGATTGCCGCTGAATATATAGTCGATCTCCTGGGATGGAGGCATATTGTTGACGCTCTGAAGCGCCCACTGGCCGACGATGTATTCCTCGACTCCATAGTCGTCGTCGCCGCAGGCAGAGAAGGTCAGCGACAGGGAGATGACGGTGAAGAGAAGCAGTAGTTTGCGTTTCATAATATAGGTGTTTTGAAGTGCAAATGTAAGCAATTATTTTCATTGCTACGGTAATTTGTGTATTTTTGCGCATCTATGAGTATCACCCGGCTAATACGAGGTATGTTCATGCGGTCACTCAGGCGGGCGGATGAGCACGACGGCGATGTGGAATCGACACAGCGGCACGAGTTGTCGTGGCTGCTGCGGCGCGCACGCCATACGGAGTGGGGAGAGGCTCACCGATATAGTCTGATAAATGGCTATGCCGACTATCGCGAGGCCGTGGAGCCGGCCTATTATCCGGCTCTGCGCCCGCTGGTGATGCGCATGATCGCCGGTGAGCCTGATCTGCTCTGGCCCGGACGAGTGAGGAGATATGCACAGTCGTCGGGCACGTCCGACGGCAAGAGCAAATATATACCGATCACCGACGAGTCGCTCCGGCGCAATCACTATGCCGGCGGCCGGCGCGTGGTGGAGCGCTATCTGAGCCTATACCCCGACAGCCGTATCTTCGACGGCAGGAGCCTCATACTCGGCGGCAGTTTCGCCAACGAACTGGATCTCCCGGCGGGATCAAAGGCGAAGGTAGGCGATCTGTCGGCCAATCTTATCGACGCCATCAATCCGATGGTGAATCTGCTTCGAATCCCCGACAAGCGCACCGCTCTGATGGCCGACTGGCACGCCAAACTGCCGGCGCTCGTAGAAGCGGCGGCCAAGGCGGATGTGACGAATATCTCGGGGGTGCCCTCGTGGTTCCTGAC
>CAMWUX010000146.1 GCA_947177605.1 uncultured Porphyromonadaceae bacterium | reverse complement strand
ATGCTTCGGTTATTTTGATTAATTTTGCATCAACTATCGGCCTATAAGCCGATAATATATTGAACTATATCACAATAACCATCTCACTCTATACCAACTATGAGCAAAAAAGCTTTACTGATGATTCTCGACGGCTGGGGTATCGGCAACCACTCCAAAGGCGACGTGATTTTCTCAACTCCTACTCCCTACTGGGATTATCTTCTCAAAACCTATCCGCACTCGCAGCTTCAGGCTTCGGGCGAAAATGTGGGTCTGCCCGACGGTCAGATGGGTAACTCCGAAGTGGGTCACCTCAATATCGGCGCCGGCCGCGTAGTGTATCAGGATCTGGTGAAGATCAACAAGGCTTGCGCCGACGGCTCTATCCTTGAAAATCCGCAGATCAAGCAGGCTTACTCTTACGCGAAGGAGAGCGGCAAGGCTCTGCACTTGATGGGTCTTACCTCCGACGGCGGTGTGCACTCCTCGCTCGAGCATCTCTTCGCTCTCATCGACATCGCTGCCAAGTATGGTCTCGAAAAAGTGTATGTCCACTGCTTCATGGATGGCCGCGATACTGATCCCCGCTCCGGCAAGGGCTTCATCGAACAGCTCCGCGACCACTGCAAGAAAGCCGATACGGGTGTGATCGCCTCTATCATCGGCCGCTACTACGCTATGGACCGCGACAAGCGCTGGGAACGCGTGAAGGAGGCCTACGATCTGCTCGTGGAGGGCAAAGGCAAGCAGGCTACCGACATGGTGGAAGCCGTGCAGGAGAGCTACGATGCCGACGTGACCGACGAGTTTATCAAGCCGATCAACAATTCTACCGTAGACGGCACTATCAAGGAGGGCGATGCGGTGATCTTCTTCAACTACCGCAATGACCGCGCCAAAGAACTTACTACCGTTCTCACCCAGCATGATATGCCTGAAGCCGGCATGCACACTATCCCCGGGCTGCAATACTACTGCATGACTCCGTACGACGCATCGTTTACCGGTGTACACATTCTCTTCGACAAGGAGAACGTGACCAACACTCTGGGCGAATATCTCTCTTCGCTCGACAAGCGCCAGCTCCATATCGCCGAGACTGAGAAGTATGCCCACGTGACATTCTTCTTCAACGGCGGCCGCGAAGCTCCCTACGAAGGTGAGGAGCGCATCCTTGTGGCATCGCCTAAGGTGGCTACATATGACCTCAAGCCCGAAATGAGCGCCTACGAGGTATGCGACAAGCTGGTAGAGGCCATTCGCTCGGAAGAGTACGACTTCATCGTGGTCAACTACGCCAACGGCGACATGGTAGGCCACACAGGCGTGTACGAGGCTATCGAGAAGGCCGTAGTGGCAGTGGACAAGTGTGTGGAGCGCACAATCGAGGCCGCCAAGGAAGCAGGCTACGAGGCTATCATCATCGCCGACCACGGCAATGCCGACAATGCGGTGAACGCTGACGGTACTCCCAATACGGCTCACTCGCTCAACCCCGTGCCCTGTATCTACGTGACCCCGCGCACCGACGCCCACGTAGGTCCCGGCCGTCTGGCCGACGTGGCTCCCACTATCCTCTCCATCATGGGTCTTCCCCAGCCGAAGGAGATGACGGGCCACTCGCTCATCGACTGATCGCTTAATTGATCATATCATACGCACGAGGCTGCATCGACCTGTTTCGACGCAGCCTCGCGACATTTGTATGGGGATCGGCGGTATCAGAATGTGACTGCAAGCTGGCACTGCAAACGGTTGGCATGGAGCGACGCACCGTCGAAATCCTTGCACCTGCCATAGTCGTATTCGATGCCGGCCGATACGAATTTACTGATATTCCAAACCACGTTGGCGGCTACATAGTCGCCATAGCGATACTGATCATCGGCCACTGCGCCATAGTCGTGACAACTGTTGAGCAGATGGCTGTAAATAAGATTGGAGAATACAGTGGAAGAGAAAGCGTAACTTAGCCCGCCGGTGAGACCGAGAGTCTTCACCATGACCATCTTACCGGGGGTGGAGCTCTCTACGGCATCCATACCGAGGCCGTTATCGTCCTGCAGATAGGTGCCGATACCGGTTCCGCAGGTAGCATTGAAGTTGACACCCAAGCCGCCGACCACGTTGGTCATACCCGACAACTGGATGCCGCCGCCGACCATCGTCTTATTGGATTCGGCTTTGAGATCACGATACTGAAGCGGGCGGACGAGTCCCGACAGACGGATGTAGGCACTGCCGTCGTTCCACGCATATTGCAGATACAGTGGCACTGCAGGTATGCGCTGATTGATCTGTCGGGTAGTAGTACCGGCAGTCATCGACGCAGAAGGTGCGTCGATACCAATCGCGCCCGATAAGTGTCGGGTGAAATCCTGCTGCCAATAGGCCGTAAAGAGAGTGATGGATGGATATCCGTTGGGGCCCTCGAAGTCGAGCGTCATCGGCTCGGCAGCCCCGTCGGAGAAGAGGCTGTAGGTATAGCCGGCCGTAAGCCCACGATATTTGGCATAGAAGTGGAAGCAGCTGAAGGAATTATTGTTGCCCATAAAATTGCCCTTGAAGAAGATACCTATCTGATCTCTGGAGCCGGGCATAGCCACAAAGTTCATATACACCGACGAGGATTGCCACCCGAACTGAGTGTTGCCGCCGTTGCCGGGCGTAGCCGGAGTAAGCGACGAGGGGGTAAAGAGTGTAGGCGACGGCATATTGTCGCCCCAGGTGAATACGCCTTCACCCAGAAACTGTGCGCCCAGACCTATATAAAACTTGCCATCCTTACCTACGAGGGCAAATCGAGGCAGACCATTGTCGCCGGCTGCCTGCGGGGCATTCTTTTTCAACGCCTTTTCTACACTGTCGGCATGAGCTTTACCGCCGACGACGGTTGTGACGCCCGACTCCATCATGCGGTTATCGCGCTGGGCCGAGACACTCATAGTCGCAGCCTGAATCAGGATAGCTGCCAACAATAATATTCGTGAATTCATAGATGCTCTGATATTTAGATTGTCGTATGTCGGAGTGGGCACCGTCAGTCCTCTGAATAGTGGCGGAGCACACGGCGGTAAGAGTTGAATATCTTCGACTTCGACACGAAGCCAACGTAGCAGCCCTGCTCATCCACTACCGGCAGATTCCAGGCGCCGGTGCGGTCGAAGATGCGCATCACGCGCTCCATATTGTCGGCGACCGACAGGATGGCCGGGGGCGATGACATGAAGGTGCGAACGTGCATCTTGCGGTAGAGGTCGGGACGGAACATAATGTTGCGTATATCGTCGAGCTGCACCACGCCAAGCAGTTTGCCCGAGTCGTCGACTACTGGGAACAGGTTGCGTGACGATACGGATATTGTCTTGACCATCTCCATCAGATCCTTCTCAGGCGATATGGTGCAGAAGTTGGTCTCTATCACATTGTCGATCTTCAGCAGTGTGAGCACGGCCTTGTCTTTATGGTGAGTGAGCAGCTCGCCGCGCTGCGCAAGACGCATGGCGTAGATGCTGTAAGGCTCGAAGAAGCGTATGGTGAGGTATGAGAGCGCCGACACGATGAGCAGGGGCAGAAAGAGCTCGTAACCGCCGGTGAGTTCGGCAGTGAGGAACATACCCATAAGCGGGGCGTGCATCACACCGGCCATCACACCGGCCATACCCATGAGCGCGAAATTCTTCACCGACAAATCCATACCGAAGAGATAGTTGATGGCCAGAGCGAAGAAAAAGCCCGACATACAGCCCACGAAGAGCGAGGGGGCGAATGTGCCGCCCACGCCGCCGGCTCCGTTGGTGGCCGATGTAGCGAATGCCTTTGTCACAGTAAGTGCGGCGATAAAGGCGAGGATGAATACGATGGAGGTACGGTCGGAATAGAATATAGAGCCGTCGAGTATCGCCTCCATATTGCCGCTGAGGAGTGAGATGATAGTGCCGTAGCCTTCGCCGTAGAGCGGCGGGAAGAGGAAGATGAGCACTGCCATGATAGATGCGCCTATGGCGTAGCGATACCATACGTTGTGAATCTTACGGAACATATTCTCCATCATATTAAGCACACGGGTGAAGTAGAGCGACACCAG
>CAMWUX010000145.1 GCA_947177605.1 uncultured Porphyromonadaceae bacterium | reverse complement strand
CATCACCACCGTGAAGGAGGGCGACACCCTCGGCCTCGGCCGTCACACCCTGCGCTTCATGGCCGCCCCGATGGTCCACTGGCCCGAAGTGATGGTAAGCTGGCTCGAAAGCGAGCGCGTGCTCTTCTCGGCCGACGCCTTCGGCAAGTTCGGCGCCATCCAGTATGCCGACGACTGGGCTCCCGAAGCCGCCCGCTATTATATCAATATCGTAGGCAAATACGGCCCGCAGGTGCAAGCCCTGCTCAAGAAAGTGGCGCCGCTCGATGTAGCCGTCGTAGCCCCGCTCCACGGCCCCGTGCTCCGTGGCCACGAGATATCCCGTGCCGTCGACCTATATCAGCACTGGAGCACCTACAGCCCCACCCGCCGCGGCGTGCTCGTGGCCTACGCAAGCATCTACGGCGGCACACGCCGCACAGCCCTCGCACTCGCCGCCGAACTACGCCGCCTCGGCGCAGGCGAAGTCTACACCGCCGACCTCACCTCCACCGATCAGTCCGAAGCCATAGCCCGCGCCTTCCAATACGACGCCATGGTAGTGGCCGCACCCACCTACGACGCCGGCCTCTATCCCGCCATGCACGACTTCCTATACCACCTCGGTATCAAGAACTACCGCAACCGCACCGTCGCCATCATCGAAAACGGCTCCTGGGCCCCCATGGCCGGCCGCAAGATGAGCGAGATGCTCCAGGCGCTCCCCGGCATCACCATCCTCGACGAGATGATCACCATCCGCTCCGCCCCCGACGCAGCCACCGCCGACGCCATACTACGCATGGCCACCGCCCTGGCCGAGCGCCCCGACACCGGCAAATGACGAAATCACTATATCAATAAATATATCTAACCCCAACAAATCTTAAAGATTATGAACTTCTTAACAGACGAAAAACTCCTCATCGTAGGCGCCGCCGGCATGATCGGCTCCAACATGGCCCAGACAGCCATGATGATGCGTCTCACCCCCAACATCTGCCTCTACGACCCCTACGCACCTGCACTCGAGGGTGTGGCCGAAGAGCTCTACCACTGCGCTTTCGAAGGCGTCAACCTCACATTCACATCCGACATCGCCGAAGCATTCACCGGCGCCAAATACATCGTATCTTCCGGCGGTGCAGCCCGCAAGGCCGGCATGACCCGCGAAGACCTCCTCAAAGGCAACGCCCAGATCGCCGAGGACTTCGGTAAGAACGTACGCCAGTATTGCCCCGACGTGAAGCACGTAGTAGTGATCTTCAACCCCGCCGACATCACCGGCCTCATCACCCTTCTCTACTCCGGCCTCAAGCCCACTCAGGTCACCACCCTCGCAGCCCTCGACTCCACCCGTCTGCAGCACGAGCTCGTCAAAGCCCTCGGTGTACCCGCCGATAAGATCGTCAACTGCCGCACCTTCGGCGGACACGGCGAGCAGATGGCAGTATTCGCCTCCACAACCCTCGTCGACGGCAAGCCTCTGACCGAAATCATCGGCACCGAGACCCTCCCCCTCGAAGCATGGACAGAGCTTAAGGGTCGTGTGATCCAGGGCGGCAAGCACATCATCGACCTCCGCGGACGCTCATCATTCCAGAGCCCTGCCTACGTATCGATCGAGATGATCGCCGCAGCCATGGGCGGCAAGCCCTTCACCTGGCCTGCAGGCTGCTATGTGAATAATGGCAAGTTCGACCACATCATGATGGCCATGGAGACTACCATCGACGCCACAGGCGTACACTACGCCGAGATCAAAGGCACCGAGCAGGAGCAGAAAGAACTCGAAGAGAGCTACAAGCACCTCTGCACCCTCCGCGACGAAGTCATCGCCATGGGCGTACTTCCTCCCATCGCCGACTGGCACGCCCTCAACCCCAACATCGACTAATCCCCCGAATCCCATACCCCGCGAAGGCGCATCCACCCGGTGCGCCTTCGCTATTTGTTTTTGGCAAAAATGTATTATATTTGTAATACAGAAAAAACAAAACCCGATAGCTTGATATACAGGGGCTACCGGGATTCAACATTGCAAATGTAATGCTTTCTTTCTAAAGCAACAAATATTATTCAATCAAAGTTTGATATATCTCTATGGATTATGCTACATTCGAAGATATAGTATCGGAAGACAGACTTCGGCGGTATCTTAACGCCTGCAACGGAGACAAGCGTAAAGCTCTCACTTTGTATCGATATAATTTGAAAGCATCTGAAGCTATGTTTGCTGTAGTCAGTGGCTTTGAAGTAGCATTAAGGAATGCTATAGATAAGCATCTTATAGCAGCCTTAGGCAACGATTGGCTTAGGGATTCGGTTATGACCGATGGCGTTTTCTCATTGCCGATATTACGGAAGACTCGAGATATCATCAATGGAGCCTATATTCGACTAACCCGTAATACTACGTATTCACATCCAAAACTCCTTGCGGAAATGGAGTTTGGAATATGGAAGTATATGTTTTCTCCCGTACAATACCGTCAGACCGGGAGAAATTTACTTCATATCTTTCCTAATAAGCCTCGGTCTACGAGGGAAAGGCAATATAATCAGACATCTATATTCAATGAACTCGATAAAGTCAACTCGCTCAGAAACCGAATTGCGCATCACGAACCGATTTGTTTTAGAAATGGAACTTCGATTTTAGATACTTCCTATATCGAAACAATATACAACAAGATAATCACCCTATTCGACTGGATGGGTATTGATTCCGGGCGATACCTATATGGATTAGATCATGTAGCCCAAACTTGTGAAAAGATTAAATCCTTAACTTAATCCTACGCAAGGAGACATCCCGATACGTGGCATCGAAAAAACGTAGGGCGGTCACTGTCAATGTAAATTCTTTAACAATATTTAACTCTATAAACCCAAATTCGCGGCAAAAACCAACTATATTTGTGTCTGAGATTTATCGCATTCCACAATTACGACGAATTGCTGGAATGCCAATCCGCACCTTAAATACCATATATCCATCTATTAAACAACGCCTGTCTGATACCATCTCAAATAGTTGACCGCCCGGCCATCCCTCTTCCCCTCCCCGGCGCTTCTTCCTTAAAATCTGACAATATCAATTATATCCAATATTTTATTATCACAATCAAAAACACAAACTATGCGTAAATTTTTACTTTTACTTTGTGGTGTAATGCTGATGCCGGTGCTTGCTTTGGCCGACAACATGGCTCTCCACAAGACGATGAGTTCTCTTAACGCGTTCACACAGTACCGTCTGATGATACCTTACGAGGCTCTCGGCTATGGTTCGATACCGGCCTCGGGTATGGCCGGTGATGAGAGCTACACCTATGCAATGTGGGTCAAAGTGACCGGTGCAGTGAGCACATCCGCCACTGCTTCCAGCCAAGGCGGTGTACTCGCTTCCTTCGGTACCATGGACCATGAGAACTACAATGGCAACTGGGTATTCTGTGTCCAGGACAACGGCAAAGTGACCGTTTCCGGTCACGGCGACGGCCAGCATGGTTGCGGAGTAGGCTTCAGCTCCATCGTATGCAAGAATTTCCCCATGAACGAATGGGTTTACTTCGCAGTAGTTGTCGACAACGCCAATCTCAAAGTCTCCGTTTACTACAACGACGAACTTGCCGGCGAAGCCACTCTCTCCAGCGCTATGTACTATCCCTGGCAGGACGGTAAGTTCCAGGCCGGTTGCTATGGACTCACCTGCGACCTCGATGAAGTGCAGATGTACAACGCCGCTCTTACTGCTCAGCAGATCTCTGTAGCTCAGAACTCTCCCCGCGCCTTAAGCTCCCTCCAGGCCCTCTACACCTTCGACGAGCACGCTACCGGTTCCAGCAGCGCATTCGACAATGTACTTGCCAACGGCAACACCACTCAGGCTCAGTATTACCAGTCCGCAGCTCGTTGGCTCGATGCCGGTGGCGGTATAATCAACTGTACCAACACCCTTAAGGATGCCGAGCTCATTGCTTCCGACCGTGTGATTGCTCCCGTAGAAGTTACCGTGACCGTAGCCGATGTTGAAAACGGCTCTCTCGTTCTCAAGAACGGCGAAGAGGAAGTTGCCTCCGGCGCAA
>CAMWUX010000144.1 GCA_947177605.1 uncultured Porphyromonadaceae bacterium | reverse complement strand
TTTTCAAGCAGAAGACGGCATATGAGATGTAGAGAGGTCTCGTGGGCTCGGAGATGCGTATAAGACACAGCAACATATCTCGCTCTGAAAGCCAAATATGATATGCTATCGCGTCAGAAAACGTCGACAGGACTTGTGGCACAGCAGCAGACTCACCGCGTAGGGCAGAATGATGCCGTAATCGAATTGGCTCAGGCAGCCGTGAGCCTCGCCGAACTCAATCTGTCGTATGCAGTAATTATCGCTCCTTGCGATGGATACACCTCACGTAAAAACATCCAGCCCGGTCAACTTATACAGCCCGGACAGACATTAGTCTCAATAGTCGACACAGCCGACACTTGGGTCGTTGCCAACTATAAAGAGACACAGACCTCCGGAATGACATTGGGCAACAGTGTGGCCATCGAAGTTGATGCCGTACCGGGTATAAAGTACACGGGTATAATCGAAGCCATATCCAATGCTACGGGTGCCAAGTACTCCCCCATACCTCAGGACAATTCCACAGGCAACTTTGTGAAAGTGGAGCAACGTATACCCGTAAAGATTCGTTTCGTACCTGAAACGCCGGCAGAAGATATGGCTCGGCTGCGTTCGGGTATGAATGTCGAATGTAAAGTAATCGAATGAGATGGGACACGGACCAAACCCGTTGATCAGCAATCGCCTTCTCGTATACAAGCCATGGGTGCCCCGACCGCTGCGCTTTTGGCTCATCATCGCATTTGCCTTCTTCTATCAGCTTACAGGAGGCGTATATCTTGCCGCACTAAGCCAGATGGTAGGCGAACTTTCGTTTATCAGCGAAGATGTCACCATGGCAAGCTATTGCTCTCTGATCGGGCTTAATATGATATTCCCCGTACTGTTCAGGTGGAAATTCTTCTTTTATAGCCGTCAGATGTGGTTCGTATCGAGCATCGGTTCGATTATATGCGCGATAGCGGCCCCATACTGCACCGTACCATGGATATTGTGGCTCGTCTGCCTGATTGCCGGCTACTTCAAGATGATGGGTATGTTTGCTTGTATGAGCACCATACAGTTGAATATATCTCCGACCCGAAATTATGGAGTATTCTTCCCGGTGGTATATATCCTCGTGTGCGGATCCATCCAGCTCTCCGGAGTGATGACGGCCTACATCTCCTACTATTTTGACTGGAAATATGTATATCTCGTCATCATCGGGCTTATGCTCATCATCGATTGTCTGGTATATTTCCTGATGAACCGCGACCATCGATGCGCACCGTTCATTCCACTAAAAGGTGTCGACTGGACAGGACACATCCTTTGGGTCGCCACCTGCTGTATCGCTACGTGGATATTCAATTTCGGAGAGCACTACGAGTGGTGGGAGAGCCGTGAGATATGGACGGCCACATGGATCTTCATCATCATACTGACCATTACCCTGCTCGAATCTCATTTCCATAAGAATCCATATATGTCGCTCAAGGCATTCCACTATCCGGTAGCATGGAAAGTCGCTTTCCTGCTTGCGGGAATAGCAGTGATGCAAGCGTCGTCGCATGTATTGCAACCGATTTTCATGAACAAGGTAGCCGGCTACGACTATTTCACCATCGTCCGGTTCAACTACCCCGAAATATATGGAATATGCGCCGGCGCAGTACTGACGTATTTTGCCATAATCCAATGGAAGTGGCGTATGAAAATGTTTTTCTTCACCTGCTTCTTGCTCACCACATTCTATATAATGTATTCATACTTCCTGATTGACCCCGCCACAGATGCAGCGCAATTCGACCTGCCGCTGTTTGCATTCGGCGTTGCCGAGGTAATGATGGAGTGTGGAGCAACGTATATGATCTGTACCACCGTACCTTTCCAGCACACGTTCATGAACGTAGCCATAATCGGCATGGTGCGTTGTGGTGTCGGATTAGCCGCCGCCGGAGCCATAGTAGAGCGTATGTTTGCATGGGCGATGAATAAGAATGTCATGCTCACCTCTTCCGATATAAGCCGGCTCGACGGAGCGGACCTGTCATGGTTTTCCGACTACTTCACGCAGCAAAACGTAATGCTTGCCGTAAAGGAATGTTTCGGTTACCTGATACTGTTTGGCATCACAATGATGCTGATTATCCTCTTCACGCGCTTCAGCCCGTCAATCACCCGGCTCGTCCCCAAAATGGGCGCTGCAGCACGTTGGATCAGAAATCCTCACAACACACCCGATCCATCGTTATAATCCCCTCGCATTTACCAATAAAAGCGATAGACTGTATCACACCGATATAGTCTATCTTTTTTTTGACCTTGTCTTACAATTATTTACCAACGGGCAGTCACCGCAACCTTCATTACAGTCGTCAACGGGCTTCCTCCGATAACGGCGAATCGCCCACACAGCCGCTATAATAATAATAACCGCAACAGCGCCCCATTGTAATATCTCATTCATCTTTAAGCGCTGGTTTTAAGAAATTGATATACTCGTATATGAAGTTGGGGGTAAACAAGTCTTCATCAATCGCCTCATCAATCTCAGCCCGGCTCCAGTACCGCACCTCGTCGGCCTCACCGGCTTCCACCCGAGGCTCAAACCCGGCAGGAGCCACCGCTATGTGACTGTTCACAAGCTCCCTTTCAGCCGGACAATCCCACACATAACTGTCTATCCTGCGTGATTCAAACCACTCCAGTCCAAGCTCTTCCGAGGCCTCCCTGCGAAGAGCATCTTCTATCGCCTCACCATAGTCCACATGCCCTCCGACAGCAGTATCCCATTTGCCGGGCTGTATCAACTTCGATGCCGAACGCTTCTGAAGCAGTATATTACCCTGCTCATCAATCACGTGGAGATGCACTACCGGATGCAATAATCGCTTTGCATGGCAATCCTTACGCGTAGCCTTACCTGTCACATTGCCTTGTTCGTCTACCGTCGGCAGATATTCAATCTTGTCCATATAGCGGTTTCATTTTTGCATACAACTTTGCTGGCGTGAGTTCGCTATCATACTTATCGAAAGGCAAAAGCACCTTACACCCCTCCCTGTATCGCGAACAGCCGTACGCCGTACGACCCTTTATGATGTGACCCTGACCACACGCCGGGCACATTATCTCCTCCAATTTACGTATAGCCTTCCTGCGCGGTTTGGCCGGCGTATCACCTTTATCCGATTTCCCGCGCTTCTTCTCCTTAGGCTTGGCCGCCTCAGGCTCCACTTGTTCGCTATAAATCTTCGTATACTGATTGTCGGCCAGCACATCAAGCACGATCTCATTGACCATCTGCTTGATCTGCGCCGCAAATTCCGAAGCCTGATATGAGCCGCGCTCTATCATACGTAGTCGGTTCTCCCATATACCGGTAAGGCGGGGACTCTTCACCAGTTCTACCTTTATCAGATCTATCAGCGCTTTACCGGCTTCAGTAGCCCGAAGGCTTTTTTTCTCTCTGACTATATAGCCACGCTTTATCAGAATTTCGATAATAGCCGCTCTTGTCGACGGACGCCCGATGCCGTTCTCCTTCATCGCTTCGCGAAGCTCGTCATCGTCGATATTCCGCCCGGCAGTCTCCATAGCGCGAAGCAGAGTGCCCTCGGTAAAGTATTTTGGAGGCTGAGTCGTCTTTTCCACTACCTCCGGTTCGTGAGGACCCGACTCCCCTGCCTCAAACGCAGGAAGCGTGTCCTCGCCGTCGCCCGGCGCCTTCTCTTTGGCATACAGCGCTTTCCACCCTGCCTCATCTATCACCTTTCCGTTTACTCTGAACTTAACATCCTCTACCGACGCATTCACCACCGTGGCGGTAAATTTGCAATCCGGATAAAAAGCAGCTATAAAGCGTAGTGCAATAAGATGATACATCTTTTTCTCATCACCCGAAAGCGTAGTCGGCGACTGTCCCGTAGGAATGATAGCATGGTGGTCGGTCACCTTCGAATTATCGAATACCTTCTTGGATTTCGGCAACTTACCGGCAAGCAATGGAGCCGTGATCGGAGCGTATGGCGTCATATTGCGCAATATGCCCGGCACCTTGGGATATATATCGTCAGGAAGATACGTAGTGTCGACGCGCGGATAGGTCG
>CAMWUX010000143.1 GCA_947177605.1 uncultured Porphyromonadaceae bacterium | reverse complement strand
CCGCCCGCTAAGCCCATATCGGACTTCTGCCGACGATATGCACCACAAAGATAATATAAAATGGACAATGCGCAAAGCTCAGCGATAATTTGGGATGCTGAAATTTTTGGGGTGGAGAGAAAAAATCTTAACTTTGTGACCGGAAAATGGTTGCGCCGGATGCGAGGAGTCGCTCTACTCAAAGCGCACAATAGGGAACGGGGTGTGATTCCCCGACAGTACCCGCTGCTGTGATTCCTGCTATTATCCGAAGCACGATGTCATTGGCCTCACCGCGAGGCTGAGAAGGCGCTGAGGATAGGGATAAGTCAGAACACCTGCCTTTTCCGCTATACCGATTTAATGTGTGTCTGCGGGAATTTACAGAGCATTATAATCTGATCGACTGAACTTTCGGCATCGGGCCAACGCCCCTCCCTACAAGTTCGTTGATTCGGGCAATATCTCTTATCTGTTTCGCCGGCAATAGTTTCAATCACTCAAGCAAACAGATGAACCGAATCACATATCTCCTACTACTTGCCATCGCTCTTTGCGCCTGCAACCGCGACGACATGATCGAACAGGATTCGTCGCGGCAACTCCCCTCTATCAGTTTCTACAATTCTACGGTGAGCTACGCCACAAGCGTAGGCGTGGAGCTACGCATCCTCCCGGAATACACTAACTGCGCCGATGCCTGGTATCTCTGGACGATCGACGGCGTGGAAGCGGGCACGGATCCGGAGTTTGTACATACCTGGACCGAAGCGGGTAAATATTATGTCCAGATCACGGTGACCACTTATGCCGGTACCGCACAAGAGGACGTAGCGGTAGAGGTGGCCGAGCCGGGTATTCCGCTTATATCGCTTCCGCTTGCCACGGATAAGGTGACTGTGCTTACCGGGACAGAGTACAAACTGAAGGCCGACATCAGCAATTCAAAAGTTGAAGGATTCGCAGTCCGCTGGACTATCGACGGCGCGCCGGCAGGCGATACGGACCTTCTCTGTTTCACTCCGCAAGCCGCAGGCTCTTATCTGGTTGAGATCACCGCATCGAATATCGAAGGCTCATCGCGACGGAGTTTCACCATCGAAGCCGTAGACCGTCTGCCAATTGAGTTGTCCTTCCCCAAACCTTCTTATTTTGCCGAATCAACCACGCGCTACACCTTTGCCGGACGCGCCGTGTATCTCACGCCCATTATCGAAGGGTCGCAGCCTACATCGCTGCGCTGGAGCATCGACGGGGTGGATGCCGGCTGCTCGGCGGAAACATTTGTGTTTACCCCCACGAAACCGGGGGAATACACTATCGCAGTCACCGCCGACGAGAGTGTAACGGCTACGGTCACCGTGGTATGCGTCGCCGCGACTGAGGATACGCGATACCGCAAGGCCACAGGGGGCAGTTCTCCGACAGCCACGGCGGTACTGGAATGGTGTCCCGCTCCGGGTCAGTTTATCGGCGACACATCGGCCGGCGGCGGAATGACGGAGGGTATCACCACTCTCGCGGCAGCCAACCGCTGGGCGCTGGAGCGGATGAATGAGGGGCTATTCGTGTCGCTCGGTGCATTCGGAGGCTACATAATCGTAGGCTTCGACCACAGTATCCCGGCGCGTCAGACATCCTACGATTTCAGCATCCGCGGCAATGCCTACTTCAATGCGATGACGGGATCGGGCGGCTCCAACGAGCCGGGTATCATATATGTGATGCAGGATGTGAACGGCAACGGCCTGCCTGACGACGAATGGTATGAGCTCCGCGGAAGCGAATCCGCAGCGGCATCGACATGGCACGACTATGCTGTGAGTTACTACCGCCCGGCAGGCTCAGCGATGAATGTGCAGTGGACCGACAACCGCTCGGCTGCGGGTGTGGTACCGTACATGGCATCATTCCATCGCCAGCCCACGTATTACCCGGCATGGATTCCGGCCGACTGCTACACCCTGCGCGGCACACGTCTGGAGGCACGCACTCAGCAGGATGCGACTACCGGTATGTGGAACAGCATGCCATATCCGTGGGGCTACGCCGACAATATGGGCTCCGATCTGCTTACCGACGATGATGTGTACAGCCCCGACGGACAGGTCAACGGATTCTCCATATCCCGCGCCATGCAGCCCGACGGCACGGCCATAGAGCTGAAATACATTGACTTCATAAAGGTGCAGACCGGTGTGTGCGCTTCAATGGCTATCCTCGGCGAACTGTCGACGGAAGTAGCCGGATTTACCGATTTATCCCTGAAATAGACAATGCTCAACCGACTTTACATATTATCACTTTGCTGCCTCCTATTCAGCTGTATGAAGTGGGAGGCCGACTCTCCGGAGGATTTCGAGGCGGCCGCGGGTCTCTTTATCTGCTGCGAGGGCAATTTCCAATATGGCAACGCATCGCTGTCGTACTACAATCCGTCGACCGAGGTGGTGGAAAATGAGGTGTTTTACCGTGCCAACCGAACGAAGCTCGGCGATGTGGTGCAGTCGATGACCATGTATGACAACCGCGGCTGGATAGTGGTGAACAACAGCCATGTGGTATTTGCCATCGATCCGGTCTCGTTTCGCGAACTCGGACGCATCGAAGGGCTTACCTCACCGCGCTACATCCATTTCGTAAACCCGCACAAAGCATACATCTCTCAGCTCTGGGACAATCGCATCTTCATCGTCGATCCGGCCACTTACAGCATCACAGGCTATATCGAGGTGCCTGGTATGGAGATGGGAGCAGGCTCCACGGAGCAGATGGTATCGGTAGGGCGATACGTGTACTGCACCTGCTGGAGTTATCAGAACCGCATTATAAAAATCGATAGCGAGACGGATGCTGTGATAGATGAAATCGCCGTAGGTATTCAGCCTCGGTCGATTGCCTTGGACTGCAACGGCAAGCTATGGACTATCACCGACGGCGGCTATGATGGATCGCCCTACGGCTATGAGGCGCCGGCACTCTACTGCATCGATCCTGAGCGAATGGAGGTAGAGCGACAGTTTCGCTTCAAGGTCGGCGATACCCCGCGGCAGTTGATGGTCAACGGACATGGCGACCGCCTCTATTGGCTCAACGATGATGTGTGGACGATGGACGTGACGGCACAGCACCTTCCGGCTCGTCCGATCATTGAATCAAACGGAACGCTTTATTACGGGCTCACGGTCGATCCGGTGCATGGCGACATCTATGTAGCGGACGCTATCGACTATCAGCAGCAAGGCATCATCTACCGCTTCAACTCGGCAGGCCGCCCTCTCAATAATTTCTACGTAGGGATCAACCCTTCAAGCTTTTGTTGGATGCACAATGCACAATTCACAATGCACGATTAAATGATTTAAGGATGAAAGAAGATAAAGACAACCTGATAGTAATTGAAAGTAAGGCTTTTGCTATAAGATGCATAAGACTATACCAATACCTTACGGATAACAAAAAGGAATTCGTTATGTGCCGGCAATTGCTTCGTTGCGGAACAAGTATTGGGGCGAACGTCAAAGAGGCTCTCAGGGGTCAGAGCAAAGCCGATTTCGGTGCAAAGATGAATATTGCGCTAAAGGAGGCAAACGAATCGGAATATTGGTTGGAGTTATTGCTTGAAACCGACTACATTTCTCAGGAGGGCTTCGATAGTATGATCGACGATTGCAAGCGCCTAATCCGGCTATTGACCGCAATAGTTAAAACCACCTTTAATAAATGATGGATACCAAACATACTACCAGGCATCGCTTATCGTGCATTAATTATTGTGCATTGTGCATTGTGCATTGTGCATTAATCGCATTGAGCATCAATGCGTCTGCTCAGAGTCGGGTGAACCGGCTTGGGGAGGTGGTGGCGTGGGGTAAGCGCCCGATGAAGGAGATCGGTGTGCAGAAGACGTCGTTTGACTCGCTGGCGCTGAAGGAGAACATCGCTCTGTCGATGGCCGACATACTTACTTTCAATTCATCGGTATTCGTAAAGAGCTACGGACGTGCTACGCTATCGACTGTGGCTTTCCGCGGCACATCTCCGAGCCACACGCAGGTGACATGGAACGGTATGCGCATCAACAGCCCCATGCTCGGCATGACC
>CAMWUX010000142.1 GCA_947177605.1 uncultured Porphyromonadaceae bacterium | reverse complement strand
GGGGTAGCGCAATACGTTGCGGTCGAGGAAGCGTCCGAACTCCTCCACTACCATCGCACGCATCCCGGGCACATCGATATGCTCGCGGATGAACCTGGTCTGCGATGCTAAAAACTTGTTGGCCTCCGGCCGGCGGTACACTGCCTGCACCAGTCCGGCATAGTCGCAACCGGTAGCCGCCTGCCATTCGTCCCACAGGCAGGATGGGAGAAGTCGCTTGAGCATATCTCCTATCAGACGTTTGCCCAGCGCCGAGCCGGAGCCTTCGTCGCCAAGTATGTAGCCGAGGGGCGGAATATTGTCTGTGAGCTCTCCGTCGGCAATCACGGCACTGTTGGATCCGGTGCCAAGTATGCAGGCGATGCCGCTTCCGGTAGGGAATACCGAACGTGCGGCTCCAAGCAAATCGCTATAGGCATGTACTTCCGTGCCCGGCAGCAGTGAGCCAAGGGCGCGCTCCACATTGGGTATAATATGGGGGAGACAACCGGCACCATAATAATAGCACCGGTCGATGCGACCATTATCGGTAAGGTCGAGGGATAAGCGTAGCGCAAACTCATCGGCAACGGAATCAGCCGCGACGAGAGCGGGATTTAGTCCGGGAGTGGTAAAGATCAATGGATTCTGACCGCTATCGGCGATCACGGCCCATTCAATCTTGGTGCTTCCGGCGTCGGCAATGAGTTTCATAGCTGCGAATCTACGAAAAAAATGCCTAACGGCAAAGTGGGCTTGAAAAGATATCGAAAGCTTACTGCACGTGATCGGCAGGCAAGGAGGCAGTGCAGTCAAGGGATGTGCCGAGAATGCGACGAGCGCCTACGAAGTGCTTCTGATAGTATCCGTTGTCGGGGAAGCGCTGATATACAACTCCGCGCTTGGTAGAAGCATGGATAAAGGTACAAGATCCGGCTGCATTGTCGACCGATACTACCATAGCCACATGACCCACACGACCGCGGCCGCTGGTGCTCGACGAGAAGAAGAGCAGATCGCCGGGGCGGAGATTGCCCATAGCCACACGCTCGCCCTGCGTATACTGCTCGCTGGATGAACGGTGAAGATCAATGCCGAAACTGCGATACACATAGCCTACGAATCCGCTGCAGTCGAATGCATTCGGGCCACTTGCGCCCCATACGTAGCGTGTGCCGAGGAAGCGCTCGGCGTAGTTGACCATCTTGGAAGCAAGAGGATGACCGATCACGGGTGCGGGAGTATTGAGCATTGCCACACGAAGCTCCTCGAAGGGATTGTTGGTGCGAGCCATCACGAGCGATGCCGACAGGAATGAGCCTTCGGCAGACACGTTGGAATTGATAGCACGTTCGGCAATCTTGAGATGGGCTTCGGGGAGTCGCTGCGCTTTCGCCGGTGTGGCGATAGCGAGAATACATATAGAGGCTAAAATTGTGACTATTTTGGCAAGCTTCATTGCAAGAGATAATGCGGTTAACAATTCTAAACAGCTGCGCTTCCGCGCTTACTGATCACTTATACAAAGTTAGCACATTTTTGCCTCTCTCGCAAGTTGGTAATATTCATTAAATCTGCCGATTAACATTTAAAAGTGTTTTCAGTGGAAATTAAACACAATTTAGAGATTGTGACCTTGTGTTAATTTTAAGCCGGCTTCGGAATAGTTTTAATACAAAAATTAACCTTTGTTAAGCATTACCATGCAATTATGCACACTTCCCTGCCAAACTTGCAAAAATGTGCATTGAGGGCTTTGCTGTTTACATTTGTAAAACGACGGTTGGAAATCAAGGACTATACGACCCCGAACCGATGACTTTTTGCTATGCCGACTCCAGATCGCGGGCTATGGAACGCAACTGACGTTTGATGCGCTGGTCTATCCGATAACCTATAGCGAAACCAATCACACCACCTGTCACACCACCTGTAACAGCACCCGGATCGGAGCTCACGTAGTAGAGAATCATACCAATTATCGCTATGGCCACCGGTAGCAAAATCCACTTCATATACATTCGCCACCTCATAATACGCTCCACTCTTGCCATGACATCAGCAGCCGACGATGAAGCTATGTCGACATCCTCCGACGCGAACTTGAGCTTAAGATTTCCCATCATACACGCTCCGAAATATACGCATGTGACAATAACAATCCACAGCGGCATACCGAGCCCGAGCATATTGGCAGGCACTACTACGCAACACACAGCCGAAAGAATCGTGAGCAGGATAAAGGTGCGGCGCAGTTTATATAGGTGGGATTTCTTATGGGCGTCGAGTCCTTTCCATATATTGTCGGAAGGCTGAGCATTGCTCAATGCCTGCCATTTGGATTTCATATCTTCAAAGTCGGTCATAGCGGTATGATTATTGGTGTGTGGTGTTTTTTTAGATTTCAGAATTAGCAAGTCGCTGCTTGGCGCGGTGAAGCCTTACGGCCACGTTGGCTTTTGTGATACCCACGAGCGATGCGATATCGTCGTAGGAATATTGATCAAGCCAAAGGAGCACAACTGCCTTATCGATTCGGCTCAGACGACTTATCATTGAATACATCTCGGCCAGCATGGCGTCGGTAGTCATCTCGCCCTGAGTAGCAGATCCAAGTTCGCCCGGCGGAACAGTGTCGAGGCTATAGCTGTCGGGACGACTGCCGTAGCGACGGATATACGACACGCAGGTATTGATGGCCACGCGGTAGATCCAGGTTGACAGTTTGGAATCGCCCTTGTAGCTTCCCAGTCCCTCCCATATATTGGTGAGCACCTCCTGACGCAGGTCCTGAAGGTGATGGGAGTCTTCGGCATACATATAGCAGACCTTATTGATAAGGCCGGAATGCTCGGCAACTATACTGTCAAAATCCGGTTTCATACATCTATATGACGCACGAATCCGCCTAAAATTACACCGTCCCGGCAAAAATTTTGTTTTGTTGGATAATTGAATTAAATTTGCAACGCGCAAAGAGATGCGTACATACATAGTTATAATAAGCGTTTCGAGCTTTATCCGCCTAAGGAAATCGCCAATTTTCATATACAGATAAGGATACAAGCAGACATCGGACGCTCATGCTTGTCGCATATCCACTCCCCGACAAGGGGATATCGATATTCGATTAGGCGTGGGAGTGGATTGTCTATTTATCTGTCAGGCGTTTGGCGATGCCTCCTTAGGGATAGACAAGAACATCATTCCACGTCTTATTTTTTTATCTAATCCCCAAATCGTCAACTCGGGAATGGAGGCGACAACAAACTACTATGATCAAAAAACTACTTACAATTGCAGCCTTATCCTCAGCCGCCCTCACGGCAGCGGCTCAGTGGACATTGTCGGGAGAGAAAGTCGGCGACAGAGAGTTTACAGAAAAGTCAACGGGCATCTATGAATTGTCGATGGGAGCCGATACCATCTACGGCCGATTCCTTCTTAAGAATGGTGATGACATCCGTTACGGGGCCGAAAATACTTACGTGTGCGGCGGTGTGGCCTACACTCTCGCTACCGAGGGCGACAGCCTGATGCTTGGATCGCCTGTAGTCAACGCAGTGTTTACTCTCGATATTCAGGCAGGCACACTTACTGTGAATGGCGAAATCCAGCCTCTCACATTGCGCGGCAATGCTAAAGGCGCATATTGGAATCCGTTCGTGATGCTTCCGCTCGACTATCAGGACAACGGTATTTACACCTGTAAGAATTTGCAAATGAACGCACGCGACTTCACCATCTGTATGATCACAGCTCCGACGACAATGGATTTCGACGCCGCAGCCTCGGCGCTGGTACCATATCGCTTTTCCGGCCGTACGGTCAAAGGCTCCAACCCTTTGCAATGGGGAGTTCCGGAGGATATATACATTGCTCCACGAGGTTCGTCGGTCAATTTGTATTTCCCGGTTCAGACAGCTCGCGTAGATCTCACAGTCAACCTTATTGATGCGACTATCACCGCCACCGGTGCTTACTATCCTCCTCAATCCACACTCTACCTCATCGGCGGCGACATAGCACACGAATCTCAGGAGATAGCCTGGACAGATCAGGGATGCTCAGCAGGCATACCTATGACGCGATCTGAACTGGGCGACACCGTTTCGTATACTCTCGACGATGTGAAAATCCGTGTATCTGTG
>CAMWUX010000141.1 GCA_947177605.1 uncultured Porphyromonadaceae bacterium | reverse complement strand
CCACCGCACGCTATCAGCGCGAACTTGAAGGGCTCAAGACCAAGGTGCTCGACACTCGCAAGACCACTCCCGGCATGCGTATCCTTGAAAAAGAAGCCGTGAGAATCGGAGGCGGAGCAAACCACCGCATCGGCCTGTTTGATATGATACTGATTAAGGACAATCACGTTGACTTTGCTGGAGGCATCCCCCAAGCCGTCACGAAAGCCAAAGAATATTGCAAAGCTACCGGCCGCGATCTTAAGATAGAAGTAGAAGTGCGCAACACGGATGAGATCCGTCAGGCACTTGATATGAATGTGGATCGCATCATGCTCGATAATTTCACTCCCGAGCGTACACGCGAAGCCGTGAAACTGATCAACGGACAGTGCGAAATCGAATCATCGGGCGGTATCACTCTCGATACTCTACGCAGCTACGCGGAGTGTGGAGTAGACTTTATATCAGTAGGTGCGCTTACCCATTCGGTCAAAGGCCTCGATATGAGCTTCAAAGCCTGCTGATATCCAAATCCTTGAAATCACTGATAACCATATCCGCCATATCGGTCAACCGGTCGGCAGGATATGTTGTGGCCAAAGCGACAACTTTGGCGCCTGATGCTCTGCCGGCTGCAAGTCCTTGCAGTGAATCTTCGAATACACAACACTCCTCCGGAGCTATACCGATAGCTTCAGCACCTTTGAGGTATGGCTCGGGGTGTGGCTTCGAATGAGTGATCAATCCGGCATGGATGATCGCGTCGAAGTAATTGCGCAACTGTGGCAGTTGGGCAAACAGCGAATCCATTTTTTTCCCATCGCTACTCGTCACAAGAGCCATCGGGATCTCAGCGCGTTGCAGCTTCTTCAGGAAGTCTTCGGCGTAGGGATACATCTCGAAACGCATTTCCTGTTGAAACCTGTTTAGGCGCCGTAAAATATCAGCCTGCACATCTGCATCAGGAAAATGGCGGAAAATCATATCAAGAGTAGTACCCTTGATCTTGATTGCGAAATTGGGAATCCCGGTAGGGTAAAGCTTATCAATATTTTCCCAAAAGCCGGTATATAGCGTTTCGCTGTCGATCAACACTCCATCGAGATCAAACAATGCTCCTTTCATATCTATGAATATTTGGATTGGAATACAAAATTACAGCTAAGGTAGAAATTTTTTGCATCTAAAGCGTTATTTTTGTAGCAAGATTCGTTTCACACCCATAAGTACAAACTCTATTGAGCGCTCGCGATAAAACCACCCCCCCCGTCGACCTTGGCAAAATGTCGATTGCCAAGCTTCTCGTACAATATTCCGTACCGGCTATTATAGCCAGTGTGGCAACATCGCTCTACAATATCGTCGACTCAATATTTATCGGCCGCGGCGTGGGTACAATGGCTATCGCTGGCCTCGCTATTACATTCCCGCTGATGAATCTGCTCGTAGCGTTCTGTACTCTTGTGGCCGTCGGCGGCGCTACAATCTCATCGATATTTTTAGGACAGAAGAATTATCAGAAAGCAGGGGATGTAGTCAACAACGTCGCCCTGCTCTGCCTTATCCATTCACTCATATTCGGAGGCCTGACTCTTATATTCCTCGAACCCATCCTTCTTTTCTTCGGCGCCACACCGCAGACACTCCCCTACGCAAAGGAATTTATGGAGGTAATACTCTATGCCACTCCGATATCCTACATATTCATAGGTCTTAACAATGTGATGCGTGCTACCGGATATCCGGCTAAAGCCATGGTATCGGCACTGCTCTCGGTGGTAGTCAATATCGGTCTGGCACCGATTTTCATATTTGTGCTCGACTGGGGTATTAAAGGCGCGGCGTGGGCCACGGTAATTGGTCAGGCAACGGCTTTCGTATGGGTCTGTTGCCATTTCCTGTCGAAAAAGAGCTTTGTGCATCTTCAGTGGAACAGGCCCTGGCTTCTCCGGGTGATACTTCGCCGTGTATATGCTATTGGTATGTCTCCATTCTTAATGAATGTGTGCGCTTGTCTGGTGGTTATATTCATAAATAAAGCGTTGCTCGACTATGGTGGAAGTGCCGGCGATCTCGCGGTAGGTGCCTATGGTATCCTCAACCGCACTACGATGTTTTTCATCATGATAGTATTCGGCGTGACGCAAGGTATGCAACCTATATTAGGATTTAATTACGGTGCAGGCAAATGGGATCGCGTACAGAAAACTCTGAAAATAGGTATATGGCTCGGCGTATCGATCACTACTTTCGGCTGGGTGATAACCGAATTATTCCCATCCGTGATCAGTGGTCTGTTCACGGTTGATCCTATTCTTATTCAGATGGCCGACGACGGATCACGCATCTTCTTCATCTTCTACCCGCTTGTTGGTTGCCAGGTAGTGATCCAGAACTTCTTCCAATCCATTGGCAAGCCCAAGGTATCAATATTCCTGTCGCTCACCCGTCAGTTGATATTCCTGATTCCCTTCCTCATCATTCTGCCCCGACATTTCGGTATAAACGGTGTTTGGGCATCGATGGCCGCATCTGATCTTATTGCATTCCTATTTGCTGTGGTAACATTAATCATAGTGATGCGTCGCCAACAAAAATCAATCAATAAGACTCTTGTAAGATGATAAAAGATATACGCCTCCGTCTTGATCCCGCTACTGCTCACGATCCTGAAAAGGTTAAAAAGGCGGCATGTAGTTCAGCCGGATTCAAAGAGTCAGACGTAACCCGATGCGATGTTATCCGTCGCAATATCGACGCTCGTCAGCGTAGAATATGGATCGACATGGAAGTACGCCTGTATTCAGGTGAGGACAACGATATTCCGGCGCGTTATAAATCACCTGATTTCCAACCTCTGAAAGCAGACGCGCCTCATGCGGTAGTAGTCGGAGCCGGGCCGGCAGGACTTTTCGCATCTCTGAAACTGATCGAACACGGTATCAAGCCCATACTGCTTGAACGCGGTAAGGACGTGGATTCAAGGCGGAAGGATATGGCCGCCATATCGCGCGAAGGCATCGTGAATCCCGACTCCAATTATTGCTTCGGAGAAGGTGGTGCCGGAGCATTTTCCGATGGAAAGCTTTTTACCCGCAGCAAGAAACGCGGCAATACTGATAGTGTGCTCGCAATTCTGCACCGGCATGGTGCGCAAGACAGAATCCTTGTCGATGCCCATCCCCACATAGGCACCGACCGATTACCGGAGGTAATAAAAGCCATCCGCCATACGATCGAGCGATGCGGTGGTGAGATACACTTCAATACCCGCGTTTCCGATCTCCTCTTCAACGATCGCCACGATGAAGTGATAGGCGTGGTCACAGCCGGCGGAGAGCAATATCTTGGTCCTGTAATCCTGGCAACCGGTCATTCGGCCCGCGATGTATTCTACTTCCTTCAGCGGGCAGGAGTAAGTATGGAGCCAAAAGGCATTGCGGTGGGAGTCCGATTGGAACATCCCCAGCAATTAATCGACCAAATCCGGTATCATAACCCTCAAGGCCGTGGCCCCTACCTGCCACCGGCTGAATATACCATGCTCACGCGAGTCGACGGACGCGCGGTGTATTCCTTCTGTATGTGTCCTGGCGGAGTAGTGATACCGGCGTCAAGTGCTCCCGGCGAGCTTGTAGTAAATGGTATGTCGGCATCATCACGCGGAGGCCGGTGGGCCAATTCGGGTATGGTGGTGGAAGTATTGCCTGAAGATGTGGAAGGCGACGATCCGCTTCGTATGCTCGAATTTCAAAAAGGTATTGAACGCCGCTTCTATGAGGATATTCCCGACGGCTCCCAGAAAGCGCCGGCTCAGCGTATGACCGACTTCATAGATGGACGCCAATCCAAATCGCTCCCCGCCTCCTCATACCCTCCCGGTGTATATAGTTCGCGTATCGACCGGCTTTTGCCTCCGCAGATAGCCTATCGGCTTCAGGATGGATTTAAAGAATTCGGCCGCAAGCACAAAGGATTCGTTACGCCGGACGCAATACTCATCGGTGATGAAACCCGTACCTCGTCACCCGTAAGGATACCGCGCGACAAAGAGCGCCTCAACCATATTGAGGTCAAAGGATTATATCCTTGCGGTGAAGGAGCCGGCTATGCCGGTGGTATAGTCTCGGCAGCAGTTGATGGCCAACGCTGCGCGGA
>CAMWUX010000140.1 GCA_947177605.1 uncultured Porphyromonadaceae bacterium | reverse complement strand
CGCCGATACCGTAAGATTTGATTCCGGGTATGAGTTCGAGTAAATCTTCATCACGCGGGAGATATAGCCGGGCGATCGGACGACGCAGGGCCATAAGAAGTGTACAGCAAAGGGCATTCAATCCCATTGTATCGGAAAATATATCAAGTATGGATCCGGTGAGAAACCCGATGGTAAACGCGCGCTCTTTAGACAAACTCAATGGTAAACGAAGCAGTCCGTAGATGAATACGAAAGGTACGGCATAACCGAAAAGGCATATATGATTGAACACTAATGCTTGTAGAACAATCAGCAGTGGAATCCAAATCAGTATGGTGGTGTATGTCCGGTTCATCTGAGGTGTCTATGGTGTGTGTCAGGGGTTCTGTGTATCTTGTTCGACGATGCTGAGTTCATCCGCCATGTTGTCGATGACGATACGGACGATCGACAGCTTCGAGAAATCGGTAAACAATCGTATGCGGAGGGTATAGAAGTTTTCATCGTAGTCCTTCAGCTCGGAGTCTACGATACCGATGGGAATGCCTTCGGGGAATGTGGTGGAATATCCCGAGGTGATGACTGTGTCGCCAACATTGAAGGTGGAGTGTCGAGGTAATTCTTCGAGCAATGCGAACCGGCTGTCGTCACCGTCCCATACGAGTGATCCTACTTGCTCTGATCCACGGACTTTGCTTGATATGCGGAGGTCGTTGTTGAGGAGAGATATGATGCGGGCTGAATGCTCACCGACTACGTTGACTTTTCCAACTATACCGTTTTGATCCACGACGCCCATTTCGGGTCTGATCCCATCAAGGGAGCCTTTGTTGATGGTAAGGTAGTTGTGTGTACGGTTGATGCTGTTGTTGATTACGTGTGCCACGATGAAGTCGAAGCGCGAGATGGATGAGTCGGCCGCGATTTCAAGGGCGATATCTTTCTCCTGATAGAGCTGTATACGCGCTTCAAGTTCGGCTACTTTCTTCTCAAGGAGGTTGTTGCGATGCTGGAGATCCTCATTTACGTCGATGAGATTGAAGTAAGAGGTGACTTTTGATGCACCGCTGTAAAGGGTTGACGAAACTTTATTGGCTGAAGTAAAGTATACCGACTGCTGGTAGGGATTTGACGAAAAAAGCATCACGCAACTTATAATTACATAAGTTGCGAACAGAATCCAAGGACGGCACCTGAAAAGGAACAACAGTAGGTTGTGCATGCTGCTTGAGGGCTTTATATCGATCGATTCTCTAAGCCCGAAGGCTTAGAGAATCAGAACTGTATATACCTGACGATGCCTGATCGGCTATCGGATGAGGAATGAGAACTTATCGATATTCTTCAGGGCGACGCCTGTGCCTTTAGCCACAGCGAGAAGGGGATCTTCGGCGATGTGGAACTGGATACCGATCTTGTCGGTGAGGCGCTTGTCGAGGCCGCGCAGGAGGGCACCGCCACCGGCGAGATAGATGCCGTTGCGGACGATGTCGGCATATAATTCGGCGGGGGTCTCTTCAAGGGCGACGAGGACGGCGGCTTCTATCTTCGAGATGGATTTTTCGATGCAATGCGATATTTCCTGATAGCTTACGGGTACTTCCATAGGCAGAGCGGAAACGACATTAGGTCCATGAACGATGAAGTCGGCCGGGGGATTGTCGAGGTCAGTTAGGGCGGAACCTACATTCATCTTGATGAGTTCGGCTGTGCGTTCGCCTACGCGTACGTTGTGTACGCGACGCATGTGTTCCTGAATATCGTTGGTAAGGTCATCGCCTGCTACCTGAATGCTCTTGCCGGAAACGATACCGCCGAGCGAAATCACTGCGATTTCGGTGGTGCCACCGCCTATGTCGACAATCATGTTGCCTTCGGGGGCAATCACATCAAGTCCGATACCGAGGGCGGCGGCCATCGGCTCGTAAAGCATATATACATCACGACCGCCGGCATGCTCGGATGAGTCGCGTACGGCACGGATCTCGACCTCTGTGGAGCCGGAGGGGATGCCTACTACCATGCGCATTGACGGGCTGAACCAACGATTACGGGAGCTGGCTTTACGGATCAGGCCGCGTATCATCATTTCAGCGGCGTTGAAGTCGGCTATGACGCCCTGTCGGAGGGGACGGATGGTGCGGATGTTCTCGTTCTCACGACCTCTCATCAATTGCGCTTCTTTACCGACGGCGACACACTTGCCTGTCTTATTTTCGATGGCTACGATGGAGGGTTCGTTGATTACAATCTTATCGTTGTGGATTATAATAGTATTCGCTGTGCCTAAGTCAATGGCCAGTTCTTTGTTGAGTGAAAAGAGTCCCATCTATGTATGGTGTTAAAAAGCGGTTGGTAATGTATGTAATAAGCGGGATATCAATGCTTGAAATGGCGGATGCCGGTTGTGACCATGGCCATGTCGTGGTCGTTGCAGAACTGAACGCTATCGTTGTCGCGTATGGCCTCCGGGATGTATTACGGCTTCTACACCGGCTTTGTGAGCAATCTCGACGCAATCGGCAAAGGGGAAGAATGCATCGGAGGCCATGACGCTGCCGGATAGATCGAAACCGAATGAATGGGCTTTCTCGATGGCCTGACGGAGAGCGTCGACGCGCGATGTCTGACCGACGCCGGAAGCTAATAACTGCTGGCCTTTGGCGAGGACGATAGCATTGCTCTTGCTATGCTTTACAATGATGTTGGCAAAGAGCAGATCGTCGATTTGCTGGGACAGGGGAGCCCTTTCGGTCACTTGCTTGAGCATATCGGGAGTCTCGATGCTGTTGTCGCGATCCTGCACCAAAGCACCGTTGAGCGCTGAACGGAACTGACGATCTACCTTCAGCGGTTTGTGCTGGTGGAGGATGATGCGGTTCTTTTTCTGCTCAAGTATAGCAAGTGCTTTCTCTGTGTATCCGGGAGCGATGATTACTTCGAAGAATATTTTGTTGATTTCCTCAGCTGTAGCGTCGTCGACCACGGTATTAGAGGCGATGACACCACCGAAAGCTGACACGGGATCGCCGGCCAGGGCATCGGTCCATGCTTCAAGAATGGTGGAACGCACGGCCAGGCCGCATGCGTTGTTGTGCTTTATGATTGCTACACAAGGTTTTTCGGGATCGAAATCGGCTATCAGGCTGGTGGCTGCATCAATGTCGAGGATGTTGTTGTAGGAAATCTCTTTGCCGTGAAGTTGGGTGAAGAGCTCATCGAAGTTGCCATAGAAGTTGCCCTGCTGATGGGGGTTCTCGCCGTATCTGAGTTCGCGGCGATGATCTACGGCTACGCGAAGCGAATCGGGTACGGGCTGTACGAGCCCCGACATATAGTTGTAGATGGCGGAGTCATAGCCCGAAGATACTTTGAATGCTTCGGCTGCAAACCAGAGGCGCTGATCGAGGGTGGTGGCTCCGGACTGCTCTCCGAGGAGTTTGTCAAGCGGTGCATATTGAGCTTGCGATGCAACGATCACTACGTCGTTGAAATTTTTTGCTCCGGCACGTATGAGTGAGATGCCGCCTATATCGATCTTTTCAATGATATCCTCCTGAGATGCTCCGCTCGCTACAGTAGCTTCAAATGGGTAGAGGTCGACGATGACGAGATCAATCTCCGGGATAGCATATTCATTTGCCTCGTGATTGTCGCCTTCGTTGTCGCGGCGCTGAAGAATGCCGCCAAATACCTTGGGGTGGAGTGTCTTTACACGGCCGCCGAAGATCGACGGGTAGGAAGTGAGACTTTCTACGCTTTTGCATTTGTAGCCGAGATTTTCGATGAAATCCTTTGTGCCACCGGTAGATATTAGCTCGACACCCAGTGCGTTGAGCTTGGAAAGAATCGAGTCGAGTCCTTCTTTGTGATATACTGAGATTAATGCTGATTTGATCGGTTTAAGACTATTCATAAGAAAATTTAGATTGAGCGCTGTAATTCAATGTGCAAAAATACAAATTAATCATCATACGGAAAATATGCGAAGGCTAAAAAAATCATCTTGGAGAACATTATTTTTGTGCCGGTCGTTTAATTTTAAAAGTAACTGAAATAAAACTCATAACTATGAAAAAAATAGGTATCTTCTACGGTACGACTACCGGCACCACACGTGAAGTGGCAAACCTGATTGCTAAAGCGTTAAATGTGAGCGGTAAGGATGTGAGAAATGTTAAGGATGCCGCTCCTTCGGAGGTTGGCGA
>CAMWUX010000139.1 GCA_947177605.1 uncultured Porphyromonadaceae bacterium | reverse complement strand
AATCTCAGCTTCGTCAACGAACGCATCGCCGATAAACAGGGAGAAAACGGCTCCTTCCTCTACAATACTTACGTAAGCCTATCGGCTCTGATGTCGAGCAACAGCTGGGCGCTTGCTGCCATAGTGCTGATGTTGCTTACCATTGTGGGAGGCTTCGTCTATGCTATGGCATCTGCCGTCATAATCCGTAAAATCGGATTCTTCGGAGCTATAGCCACTGCCCTATGCTGTCTGATAGCCATAGTGATGTCATTTGCCGCGCGTGCCCGAGCCAACGACGACACCTATGCTGTGATTACGGCTCAATCTACAACTTTGAGCACTGCCCCCCACACACCACGCAATAGTTCGGAAGAAGCAATGATCCTTCACGAAGGCACAAAGGTGAGAATACTGCGCACAATCGGTCTGGAGGCCGACTCTACAAGTCTCGTATGGCATGAAGTTCAAGTCGACAATAAGCACCGTGCTTGGATAAACGATGCAGATATTGAGAAAATCCTGTAAATTTTCCACGATATATTTGTGTATCTCGGCAATTTGCTCTACTTTTAGAACATAAAACCAAAATTTACGAATTGTATAACCTACCAAAATAACGAAATTATGGCTAAAACAATCACTTTCAACGAACTTCGTCGAATCAAGGACAGTTTGCCCGACGGCGCAACACATCAGATCGCCGATCGCCTTCACACAACCGTACAAACCGTTAGAAACTACTTCGGCGGCAGCAACTACGAATTTGGCAAAAACGTGGGCGTGCACATCGAACCCGGTCCCGACGGCGGCATCGTAGTGCTTGACGACACCACTATCTACGATATGGCTCTCGAAATCATCAAAGAGAACAACAAGGAATAATTTCCTCACACACCCAAATATTCATTCCCCTCTCTCCTCCCCTTTCTTCCCATTCATCAGAATACCGACAGCGTGACCGACGATCGCCTCATCACAGTAGCCATCCACACCTACGACCGTGCGAGGGCTTTGAAATCCCTTCTTGAGCAGGAAGGAGTGGAAGTGACGCTACAGAATGTCAATCTTTCCAGCCCTGTATCGTCGGCCGGTGTACGTGTACGCATCCACGAAAGTGCGCTCCCTCTTGCACTGCGCATCATCGAGAATCAGGAACTGTTCACCGTAGCGCGCACACGTGGCAAAGGCGAAGAGCCTATAATTCTTGTCCCAGTCGATTTCTCCGATACCGCCCTACAAGCATCCAAGACTGCATTCCGACTGGCAAACACGCATAGCGCCCAGATATGCCTGCTCCACGCAAGTCCAAACCCGGCCTACAGCAACCGCATACAGCTTGCCGCGATTCTCAACTACGATTCGCAATCGGAGGATGAAGATTCACGGAAGGCTATAGCCGACGAAGCTAACAGGCAGATGGATTTGTTCACCTCCAAATTGCTTGCATCCATTAAGGCCGGTGAAATTCCGGCAGCACGCTTCTCCACTAAGATAGCAGAAGGATTGCCGGAAGAGGTGATCTCGCAGTTCGTTCGTCAGGAGAATCCTATGCTGCTCGTGATGGGCACAAGAGGTACAGATGCCAAAGAGCGCGATCTGCTCGGCTCCGTCACGGCTGAAGTTCTTGACACCTGCCGCACACCGGTGTTTACCGTCCCGGCGATTATCGACAAATCCACTCCGACTTCTCCACTCAATATTCTATTCCTTAGCAACTTCGATCAGGAAGACATTCTCGCGCTTGATATGCTGTTCAAGCTCGCACCCGGCGGTCGCCACAATATCACCCTGCTCAAAGTTCCCGGAAAGAAGTCGTCGGATATTGATACCGGCTCACTCAAAGCCCTTCGCGATTATTGTACAAAACACTATCCCGACAATAGTTTCTTGGTCGAGTCGCTCAATCTGATGAAGGCAGACGAGCAGTTCAACGAGCTTACCCGCTCGCGCGCAATTTCAATAATCGCGGTGCCCAACAAGAAGAAAAATATCTTTGTGCGCCTGTTTAATCCTGGTATAGCTCACCGCTTGCTATTCAGTCTCGACATCCCTATGATTGTGCTGCCGGTATAAGCCGGAGCAAGTGCTATATGAAAGATCTTCTGCCAATAGCATCCTACACATCCACCCCAATTATTATAGCCGGTCCATGCAGCGCGGAATCGCGCGAACAGATGCTGACCACAGCCCGGGCGCT
This sequence comes from uncultured Porphyromonadaceae bacterium, assembly GCA_947177605.1. Lineage (GTDB taxonomy): Bacteria > Bacteroidota > Bacteroidia > Bacteroidales > Muribaculaceae > Paramuribaculum. Next base: position 2,044 of record CAMWUX010000139.1, on the reverse strand, counting down.
AAAGGCCGAAGGCATATCCATATTCCGTGCTGGAGCATGGAAGCCGCGCACATCACCCGGCACATTCGCAGGTGTAGGTGCTGTGGCGCTCGAGTGGCTCAACGATGTAAAGAACGAGACCGGAATGCTTACTGCCACTGAGGTGGCCAACCATACCCACGTCAGCCTCGCCCTGCAGGCCGGAATAGACATCCTCTGGATCGGCGCACGCACTACCGCCAATCCCTTTGCCATGCAGGAGATCGCCGATACTTTGGCCGAACGTGGAGCTACCGACGTTGCCGTACTCGTAAAGAATCCCATCAACCCCGAGCTTGAGCTATGGATCGGCGCATTGCAGCGCATCTACAATGCCGGTATCCGACGACTCGGTGCAATCCATCGCGGATTCAGCGTCTACGGCCATCATCTGTATCGCAACGTACCACAATGGGATATACCTATCGAGCTGCATCTGCGCTATCCGGAATTACCTATCTTCTGCGATCCGTCGCATATCGGCGGCAAGAGAGAACTCATAGAGCCACTATCGCAGGAAGCACTTAATCTCGGCTACGACGGCTTGATCGTAGAGACACATTGCGACCCGGATAACGCGCTGAGTGACTCCGCACAGCAAATCACGCCGAGACGGCTTGCCGAAATTATACTGCGCCTGCATAAGCCCGCCACTCTGTCCGGGTCGGAGAATCTGGCAGCCCTACGTGCGAGAATAGATACCCTCGACACCGAATTGCTGAAGATTCTGTCGCAGCGTATGGAGGTGTGTCGCGAAATCGGACGATACAAGCGCGACAACAATATGAAAGTAGTCCAGGCCGAGCGCTATAACGATGTGATCAGTTCACGTATAGCCGAAGGCGTCGATGGCGGCCTTGGAGAAGACTTCGTTCGACGCCTCCTGCTGTCGATCCACGATGAATCCGTAAGACAGCAGATCCGTATTCTCAAAGATTGAACACGCGATCCCAGTCTTTCCAAACCGGTTCGTATCCGAGCTCATGGATCTGACGCGCCACTTCGAGCGGGGTGCGCTCATCAGTAACTTCAAACTGCGCCAGTGAATCAGGAGCCGAAGCGTAACCACCCGGATCGGTTTTGCTGCCGGCACTCATCGACGTTACACCCAGACTCATCATATTGGCACGGAAATCCGGCGCCTCTCGCGTGGAATATGAAATATCCACATCGCGATCGAAGATTCGGAATGCGAATGTGAGCTGCGCCAACTGTCGGTCGGTCATCACCACATTCGGCTTGTAACCACCTTCGGCCGGACATAGTCTGGGGAAGTTGACACTGAAGCGAGTGCGCCAGTAATGCTTACGCAGATATGTAAGGTGCCGGGCCATCATCGTCACATCGGTACGCCAGTCCTCAAGTCCGATCAGCACACCCATACCGATTTTATGTACCCCGGCCGCGCCCATGCGGTCGAAGCCGTTGACGCGCCATTGGAATATCGACTTCATGCCACGCGGATGGTAGCGATTGTACGCTTTCTCGTTGTACGTCTCCTGGAAGCACACCACTCCGTTTAGCCCGACACGCACCAGACGCTCGTAATCGGCCTGCTTCATCGGCATAACCTCGATGGTGAGATTGGCGAAATACTTGTCGGCGATGCGGAGCACTTTCTCCAGATAGTTCACACCGTTGAGCCGGGGAAATTCCCCCGACACAACCAGCAGATTCTCAAACGGGCCAAGCCCCTTGATCGCCCGACACTCAGCCTCTACCTGCTCCTCAGTGAGTGTGATACGAGTCATGCTGTTGGCATGATTGAAGCCACAATATACACAGGCATTAGTGCAGGCGTTGCTCACATACAGAGGGATATACATCGATATCGTCTTACCGAATCGCTCAAGCGTGAGTTTACGCGAAAGCGCCGCCATCTGCTCAAGATATGGCTCGGCAGCGGGTGAGATCAGAGCCATAAAGTCGTCGACCGTAGGGCGGGGAGCACGAAGCGCCCGCTCTACGTCGGCCGAAGTCTTTGCTGATATGGCAGCCGTAGTGGCATCCCAATCGTATTGTATCA
>CAMWUX010000138.1 GCA_947177605.1 uncultured Porphyromonadaceae bacterium | reverse complement strand
GGAGACGGGGCGCAAGCTCGGCACTCACCGCGGATTCTGGTTCCACACCATAGGCCAGCGCAAGGGACTCGGTCTGAGCGGGGGCCCCTGGTATGTGGTGCGCAAGAATGTCCACGACAATGTGATATACGTGTCGTGTGGCTTCGATACCGAGAAACAGTATGGCCGCAGGCTCAATCTTGAGCACATGCACTGGATCACAGAAGATCCGTGGCCGGGCGAATGCTCTGACGTGGAGATCCGATTCAAGAACCGCCATACACCGGAATTTCTCAAGGGCACACTCACCCGCACCGACGCCGGCAACTATATCATCGAGAGCGAACAGCGTGTGCAGGGTATCGCCCCGGGCCAGTTTGCCGTGATCTATGATCCGGCGGCGCGTCTCTGCCTCGGCAGCGGAGTGATCACCGCCGAAGCCCAATCCAATCAGAGTAACCCCATCACCACCCTACCGCAATGAGTCAAGATCGAATACGCCTCACAGTGCTCGGTATCTCTTACTCCCAGATTCAATCGGGAGCTTACGCGCTGATTTTAGCACAAGTCAACGGCCCTTACCGCATTCCGGTAGTGATAGGTGCCGCCGAGGCACAGTCGATAGCCATGCGGATGGAGAGCATCACCCCTCCGCGCCCGATGACCCACGACCTCTTCGTGAGCTTCGCCCATGCTTTCGGCATCCGGCTCAAGGAGGTATTCATCTATAGATTTGAAGACGGTATCTTCTCTTCCGAACTCACGTTTGCTTCCGATGACAGGGTGATACGCATAGACTCACGCACATCCGACGCCATAGCCATAGCGATGCGCACCGGCGCCCCCATCTATACCACTCCCGAGATTCTCGAAGAGACCGGATTCGTGATGGAGACGCACGCCGATGATACCACCGATGACACTCAGGCTGCCGAAGGCGCGCCTACTTATGCGGAAGATACTCCGCCGGCCGACGATTCGCCATACTCCCGACTCGAAAACTTCACCATCGAGGAACTTGAACGCACTCTCGCCCAACTCATCGAGAAGGAAAACTACGAGGAGGCAGCCCGCGTCAACGAGATACTAAAGCGCAAACGCGGCCAATAGTTACTGAATGAATCTTAAAAATTATAATCCTAAAAATCATAATAAGCCATGTCAGCAATCAAAGTAAAACTCTCGGTGATGAACTTCCTCGAGTTCGCCGTATGGGGAGCCTACCTCACCTGTATGGGCAATTATCTCGGGAAAGCCGGAATGGGCAATGAAATAGCCTGGTTCTATGCCATCCAAGGTATCGTATCGATATTTATGCCAACCCTGATGGGTATTGTGGCCGACAAATATATCCAGCCTCAGCGCTTGCTCGGTATCTGTCACCTCATCGCCGGAGCCTGTATGATAGGCCTCTTCGCTATCGGTCTTGCTGATCCTCAGCCCGACAAAGCACTGTTTATAGGTATCTACGCCATAAGCGTAGCCTTCTATATGCCCACACTCGCGCTGAGCAATACCGCTGCCTTCATCACACTGCGCAATGCCGGTATGGACACCGTGAAAGACTTCCCGCCGATCCGCGTACTCGGTACCGTAGGTTTTATCGCTACGATGTGGTTTGTCAACTGCGCTGCATATTCGCCCGAGAGCGGATTTGAATTCACGATCGGAGCCAATGCGCATAAGTTCCAGTATACTTATATGCAATTCCTCGTGTCGGGTGCACTGTCTGTAATTATGTTCTTCTATTGCCTGACCCTCCCGCAATGCAAACTCGTCAAGGCTACCGGCAATCAGAAGAAATCACTTGCCCAGACGATGGGGCTCGACGCATTCAAACTGTTCAAGAATCGACAGATGGCTCTCTTCTTCATCTTCTCGATGCTGCTGGGTATGTCACTTCAGATTACCAACGGATTCGCAGGCCCCTTCCTCACAAACTTCCAGAGCCCCGACTTCCCCGAAGCTATCCGCACAAGTTTTGCCGCCACCAATTCCACTATGCTTATCTCCATATCTCAGATCTCTGAAGCGCTCTGCATTCTGCTCATCCCCTTCTTCCTCCGTCGCTTCGGTATCAAGATAGTGATGATGATGGCGATGACTGCATGGGTGCTCCGTTTCGGTCTGTTCGGACTCGGTGGTCCCGCTATGCCCGCTGTGCTTCTGTTCATCCTGTCGTGTATAGTCTACGGCGTGGCGTTCGACTTCTTCAATGTGTCGGGAGGCCTGTTTGTCGACCAGAAATGCGATCCGTCGGTCAAAGCATCTGCTCAGGGTCTCTTTATGCTTATGACCAATGGCTTAGGCGCCACCATCGGCACCCTATCGGCCGGTGCGGTGGTCAATAAGTTCTGCCACTGGGAAGGCAACTATATGGTAGGAGACTGGACTACCGTGTGGTATATCTTCGCCGCCTATGCCTTAGTTGTAGCCGTGGCTTTCTGGTTTGTATTCAAAGATCCCAAGAAAACAGAAAACATCACTCTCGCCCAAGCCGCTGATGCCGATGGCGAAGCCGCTCCCGGCTACGTGAATACCGAGAATATATGATCATATTTCACGCGCCCGACATACTCACCACAGGTATGCTTCCACCGGAGGAGTCGCACCATTGTGCGAAGGTGCTCCGTATGCGCGCCGGCGACCGGATCGAAGCTATCGACGGCCGCGGCAACCGTATCCGTGCCATCATCACCGATGCTGACCATCGCGGGGTGAGTGTCGATATAGAGGAGGTAGTGGCCTCTCCCCTGCCGTGGACCTACGATATCACTGTGGCCGTAGCGCCGACCAAGAACATGGACCGTATGGAATGGCTCGTGGAGAAGCTTACCGAAGTTGGCGTGAGCCGCATCATACCGATGGTATGCAAGCGCTCCGTGCGCCGCGAAGTGAAGATCGAGCGCCTGGTCAAGATCGCCGTATCGGCCGCCAAGCAATCGCTCAAGAGCGTAGTGCCGGAGATAATGCCCGCCACTCCCCTGCCGCAGGTCATCAAGACGCTTGGCGATGAGGCGCAACGCTTCGTGGCCTACTGCAGCGACGATGTGGCTCCGCGCGGGTTGCTCAGCCGTCTCAGTCGCCCTGATACCGACACCGCAATCATGATCGGTCCGGAGGGCGACTTTACGCCCGACGAGGTAGAAGCGCTCATCGCTGCCGACTGGGTGCCGGTAAGCCTCGGCGACACACGCCTGCGAACAGAGACGGCCGCTCTCGCCGCCTGCACCACCCTGCATATCGTAAATCAGATAATGTCAAAGAATTAAGAATATGAAATCCGCCAAAGAAATAATCAGCTCACTCTCTCCCTCCGACAATTTCTTCCTTCTCGCCGGTCCCTGCGTGATCGAAGGGGAGAAGATGGCTCTCGATATTGCCGAGAAGATCGTCGAAGTCACCGACCGTCTCGGCATACCTTATATATTTAAGGGATCTTACCGCAAGGCCAACCGCTCCCGTATCGACTCCTTCACCGGAATAGGCGATCTTGAAGCGCTGACCATACTGGCCAAGGTACGCGATACTTTCGGTTGCCCGGTGGTGACCGACATTCACGCTCCTGAGGAAGCTACCGTTGCAGCTGAGTTTGTAGATGTGCTTCAGATTCCGGCTTTCCTTTGCCGACAGACCGATCTGCTCATCGCGGCCGCACGTACCGGTAAGGTTGTGAATATCAAGAAAGGACAGTTTCTATCGCCCGAAGCGATGCAGTTTGCCGTGCAGAAAGTGCGTGATGCCGGCGGTGATGCGGTAGCCGTAACCGAGCGCGGTGTATCTTTCGGCTATCAGGATCTCATAGTCGATTACCGCGGTATTCCCACTATGCAAGCATTCGGTTGCCCCGTGATACTCGATGCGACCCACTCGCTGCAACAGCCCAATCAGGCAGCCGGTGTGACCGGTGGACGCCCCGACCTCATCTCTACTATAGCCCGTGCGGGTATAGCGGTAGGTGTCGACGGACTCTTCATCGAGACACATCCCACGCCTGCCACTGCCAAGAGCGACGGCGCCAATATGCTGCCTCTCGCAGAGCTTCCGCAACTCCTTGAGCAGCTCACCGCCATACGCCGCACCATCGCCAACTTCTGATAATAGGTACGGTTCGCGATGCTGGATGCAGTATTGATGGGGGTGTGCCAGAAAGGAGGATGCACCATGGTACATCCCTACAATCTACTGGGAATCTGCGATATCGCGTAGTTTACATCGCGAAGCGATGTCCCTACGAAGTTGTAGAAACCGGAGAAAATTTATGGTAAAAATGTCATTGTACGCTTTTCGTGCGGGGATTC
>CAMWUX010000137.1 GCA_947177605.1 uncultured Porphyromonadaceae bacterium | reverse complement strand
CGGTCCCCGCAACCCGGCCGTGCAGCTCACCCCGACTCTCAACCGCCGTCACCGTGCCGACGACAACTGGGCCGGTATGTCGTCGATGATGAGCGAACGCTCTACCCTCGATCATGTGATCGCCAACGAGTCGTTCGTCACCTTCTTCAACCTCGGCAACGGCTTCTTCTTCAACTGGCGCGGCGAACGCCAGAACAATCTGGAGTGGCACAACATCGGTGTGCAGGACTACATGCCAACATGGCGCTTCTGGTTCGCTCCCGAGTTTGCCCAGAAGAATGTGGCCGCCGGCACTACCAAGCTCGATGCCGGCTTCGTGTGGAGCGACGCCTACATGGGTGGCTCCTGTCTTAAAGTATCCGGCTCCGCCGACAAAGAGTATCTCCACCTCTTCCGCACAGCCATCATCCCTTCGGCCAACAATAAGATCGTGATCCGCTACAAGCTCCTCAACGGTGAGGCCAACATCAACCTCGTCACCTCCACCGGTAAGATAGCCGATGGTAAGAGCGCACTTGATCCGGGTGCCATCAAGGGTGTTGTGCTCACTGTAGCCGAGTCGGCTGATGTGTGTGATCAGAGCTACGCTGAAGGCTCCGACGGCTGGGTGACCAAGGTGTTCAACGTATCGACAGCCAATGCGCGCAACTATACTGCAGCCAACGGTGGTGTAGGTGTGATCGCCCTCGAATTCACCAACGCCAAGAATATGGAGCTCCTCCTCGGCGAATTCGGCTGGTATCCCGGCGCGAGTGGCACGAGCGTCGACAATATCACCAAGCGTACCACTCCCCAGGCTCCCGTGCTCGCGAAGGCCACCCCGCTGACCTATGCCAATACCGGTGCCGACGTGAAGATGATATGGAATATGAACCACAACAAGGCTGCAGGCGAACCCGTCTACAACTCCGATGTCAATACTTCCGTATTCCGTATGTATGCTCAGCAGGAAGGTTTCGAGCCCGTCAACATGGGTATGACCACCTCCTGGGCCGGCATCTGCTACCAGATACCTGTCGACGGCTCCGCTTCCAGTACCCGCGTACGCGTAGGTGTGAGCGCTGTCAGCGAAGACTATCTCACCGAATCGCCCATCACCTGGAGCGACTATATGACCCTTCCCTCATATCAGGGCTCCGATGCCTTCGTCCTCAATAAGACCATCCTCAAGACCAACGAGAAGTTTACCATCAGCTTCGTGGATCCTCTCCACGTGTCGGCTGATTGGAAGATCATCAACTCCGAGACCAATACCGACGTATGGACCGGCAGCGGTGCTGAAGTGACCTGTCCCGGTCTGCCCAAAGTGGGTCTCTACAATCTCGAAGTATCCTTCGGCAGCACACTCCTCACCTATAGGAACTACATCAGTGTGTCGCCCGACGCTTCCGGCGCTATCCCCGAGATCTACACACTGGCTCTCAACGGCACTGACGTAGAGGAAGGCCCCGAGGAAGTGACCATCGAGGTCAACGAACCCCGCACATTCTCCTACACCGGTCGCGATTCCGACGGCTATGCTTCGCAGGGTATCGAATTCCAGTCCAACTGGGTAGGTGTGAATGTAGGTGAGCTCGGTATTCAGGCCAACTCCTCCTTCTCCGTAGCCGGATGGGTTTACTATCCCGCATTCAACGGTTCGATCTCCAACTTCATCACCATCGAGGACCGCACCGCTATATGGCCGCAGTCCAACTGGGGCTTCCTCTGGACCCGTATCAATAAGGAGGGTAAATTCCTTGCCGATAAGATCGACTCCGCATGGGGCTGCCGCTGCGACTCCAATGCCGACGGTGTACGTATCTATTACCGCTACGACGATGCCCAGATCCCCGAAGCTGCATGGACTCACGTAGCCCTCGTGTTCGAGTACAATGAAAACGGCGAGTTCCGCCAGAAATTCTATATCAACGGCGTGCTTCAGAAAGTAAGCATCTGGATGAAGGTCAACAAGATGAGTGTCGAGAACGTAGTAGGCGGCTCCGACGGTCGCTGGACAGCCCTTGAAGAAGTGACCCATCTCGCTACCAACTGGGGTGAGGATACCTATGAGCCCGACTATCTGTCGTCGAGCCGTCCGCTCTCGTCGAGCGACTGGATCGCATTCGGCGGCCGCGCCCATGAGATTTCCGCTCTCGAAGGCTATATCGACGACTTCCAGGTATGGGGCAAGGCTATGACACAGGAAGACGTGCTCAACTCCATGTCGGGCCTCGATGCCTCTAACCTCCCCGCCGCCGTGCTCGGCTTCTGGGACTTCGAAGCTGCTCCGGATGCCGACGATGCATTCGTGGGCAAGGCCGGTGCCAACGCATCCAACGCCGCTCCCAAGGCATACCACTGGTATCAGATCGACGACCCCGACCATGAAGGCCGCGGTACGAAAGTGTTTGACCGCTCCGCATCTCACGCCGGTTCGCCCCAGCTCAGCGGTAGCTACAAGATCGAGACTCTTCCGACATGGAACGCCGGCCGCGGCGCTACCGTGACCGGTACGGGTACAGGCGCAACCGGTACAGCCGATATCCAGTGGGCTAAGCCCGGCGACTATGCCGTAGAGCTCACCCTCTCCAACGACCATGGCTCGGATACCCGCACTTATCCCGTAGTGAAGGTCGAGGATCCCTCTGCAGCTATCGGTGGCGTGGAGACCGACGCTGATGGCGTAGTGACCTACGTAGAGTCCAACACCGTATTCGTAGAGTTTGCCGCCGATGGCGACTACACCGTCGAGGTCTACAATGTAGCCGGCGTGATGGTTGGCCACAAGGATGTCAACGCTACTGCCGGTCAGAACGCACAGATCACCCTCTCCAATACCGGTATCTATCTCGTGAAGGTAGTGAGCGGTGGCAAGGTGATGCGCACCGTGAAGGTACTCGTGAAGTAAAGAATCGCTTCCCATAATTCAGCGAAGAGGCTGCCCCCGCCGGGGTGGCCTCTTCTGTATTATTATATATATAAAGTGGCGGCGTGATGTGTTAAAATCTTACGGAATCATTGCGGGCTATTATAATTTGTATTATATTTGCTCGCTGACCGCAATCGGGTGCAGTAAGTTTTATGGGTTAACATCTTTTAACCTTAAAAATTTGTAACGTGTGAAAATGACATCTAAATTTGCGACTGATTCATCGCATTCCACAATCCCGACTGATTGACTGGAATGCTTTTCTACACTTATACCATATCACACGATTACTCACCTTAAATCACAAAAAAACAACTCAGAGAAGAAACTTCATCCATCTTTCACCCCCGATCAACGAATCCACATCTCTCCAAAAAAAAATCCCCGTGAAAATCTAAACATCAATTTTTTATAATCACTTCAATCAAATCACACAACCTATGAGAAAAACTTTACTCATCGCGCTGATTTCGCTTGTTTGCCCCGTGTTAGCTATGGCACAGGTCAATAAAGAGTTTTCCAAGACGCAACGAACTTCTTGGACTCAGCTTACAGAGGAACGCCTCTACACGACACCTGCTGTTGTGCAGGCAGTAGCAAAAGGTGTCGCTCCATCTTACACAATGGGCGCAGTCGTTAATATCGGCCAATACCCCTATGTGAAGGACAAGAATAACAAAGCCGTTATTATGGGTTACGGCGGCCGTAACAACATTAATGATAATGGCTGCTGGAATCTCTGTCTTAACGAGTCTGGCTCTCTTGAAATAACCGGCTGGGGCGGTGCTGCCGCAGTACTTTCAGATGAAGCATTACCTCTGAATGAGTATGTACATCTGATGGTAGCCTATGATGCACCTACCATGACTTCTACGGTATATGTAAATGGAGAAGTCTATGGCTCAAAGGTATGGGATTTAGAGCAGGAATGGTTTACCACGGAATATCCTGCTTTGTATTTTGCAAGTTGGATGTTTGGCGGTAAGATGGACGATATCCAGATCTACAATAAGAGCCTTAATGCCGAGGAGGTCAAGCTCGCAATGATATCACCCATGGCTGTAGATGGTCTTCTTGCTCTCTACACCCTCGACGAAATAGCAGAAGGTACTACCGGTCAGTTTGCCGACCAATCCGGTAACAATGCCTCCAATCTTATCTGTGAGACTGTAACAATCGCTAACCAGAACCTTATATGGGAAGGTGGTTGTGCATACGTAATCGATGATTCACCATCGTGGGCAAACTATAATGGTAAACCTTATGGTTCATGCGCAGAGTCCGCTCCTACCTTGGTAGAGTCGAGCCGCGTAGTAGCTCCCGTAGAAGTTACCGTAACTGTTGCTGACATCGAAAACGGCTCTCTCGTTCTCAAGAACGGCGAAGAGGAAGTTGCCTCCGGCGCAA
>CAMWUX010000136.1 GCA_947177605.1 uncultured Porphyromonadaceae bacterium | reverse complement strand
TAATTTCTCACGAAATGGGCTGTGCCCATCCTCCCTAAACAGGAGACACCGTTACAAATTAAGTCAAGTACTTAGTAATCCCATACTTACAATACATCAAAGGCCCGGCGGAGTGTCGGGCCTTTGATGTGTATGGGGGATAGGGGGGGGGAGATCAGATACGGTCAAGGACGGTGCCGATGAGGTCGTGGATGGCGGTCTTGTAGTTGGGGGTGGCTTCGGTGCGGACGCGGTTGGCGATGATGGAGCATACGGTCATTGCCTTGTGTCCCATGAGTCGGCTGAGCCCCTGAAGTGGTGCGCTCTCCATCTCGTAGTTGGTGACTTTGCGATCGCCGTAGCGGAAGGCCTCAATGCGACGGTTGAGGTCGGGATTGGCCAGCGGCAGACGCAGTTCACGTCCCTGCGGGCCGTAGAAGCCGACGGCGGATATGGTGTTGCCACGCACCATATCGGTACCTCCGATTTTCTCTACGAGATGCTCGTCGGCATTGACAATATAAGGCTTAGCCCACAGCGGATTCCAGCCCACGGCATCGCAGAAGGCGTGTTCCATATCAAGATCGGCCACATCGTTGCGGCCGGCGTAGTAGTTAAGTACGCCGTCGAAACCGATGGCCTTCTCGGCTATCACGGGGGTGCCGAGCTTTAGCTCGGGCTGCAGGGCGCCGGAGGTGCCGATGCGGACCATGTGGAGGGTACGGTGTTCAGGCTTTACCTCGCGCGTGGAGAAGTCGACGTTGGCGAGGGCATCGAGTTCGTTGATCACGATGTCGATATTGTCGGGACCTATGCCGTGGCTGAGGCACATAATAGGCTTGCCGCGATACACGCCACCTATGGTGTGAAATTCGCGTGATGTCACCTCAAAGGTCTTGGCATCAAAGAAGGATGCCACCATATTGACGCGTGCCGGGTCGCCGACGAGGATTATACGGTCGGTGAGCTGCTCCGGAAGCAGATGGAGGTGAAACACGGAGCCGTCGGGATTGATGATGAGTTCGGACGGGGCTATTACTTTTTTATCCATGGGAATTTCAGGTATGAGGGTATGACTAAGTGTTTCTGTTTTTAACAATCAAACTTCCGATATGGTTGGCTGTCCGAAGTTATGCAGGCCGGTACTTGCCGCCGGGATAGGGGATGACGAGCCCCCGGAATTCCATATCTATCAATATCGACATGAGTTTGCCAACCGGCAGGCCGAGATTGGCCGAAATCATATTGAGCTGGCAATCGGGCTTTTCGGTAAGAAAATCAAGTATTGCCTGCTCCTGTTCGGTAAGTTCGGGGAATAGAGAGCCGGTAGTGGCTTCAACCGGCTTTACAGGCCAGCGCATCGCCTTGATCACATCCTCAGCTGAGGTAACGAGCTGAGCCATGTTGGAAGCGATGAGGCTATTGCATCCCTGGCTGAAACGGTCGGATGTACGTCCCGGCAGCGCGAATACGTCGCGCGAATAGTCGCCGGCAAGCCGAGCCGTGACCAACGCACCGCCCTTCGTGGCACTCTCCGCCACTATGGTGCAATCGGTGAGGCCGGCTACGATACGGTTTCGAGCCAAGAAGTTGCCGCGATGGATATTTTCGGCTGACGTATAGTCGGTAAGGAGCATACCGCCGCCACGAACCATCTCGGCAGCTATCTGACGATGAGCCGCCGGATATATCGTGTTGAGTCCGTGGGCGAGCACTCCGATTGTAGGCAGGGAGTTGGATATGGCCGCCTGATGAGCCGTGACATCCGCTCCATAGGCCAAGCCGCTCACTATCACCGGGGGCTCGGCGAGCATCTGCGCCAGGTCGGCCACACACCGGTTGATGAAATCGGCACCGTAGGGAGTGAGGTGGCGTGTGCCTACGATCGAGATCATGTGACGGCGATTAAGGTCGCACTCGCCAAGAGTGTAGATCATAAGCGGAGCATCGGGTATCTCGAGGAGACGCTGCGGATATTCCGGATCTGTGAAGTATATCGGCCGGATATTGTAGGCAGCAATGAAGTCGCACTCCCGACGTGCCTTATCGAGAAGACCGCGGCGATAGTCTTCGTCGAACAGACGGCTGCGCCTGCTCATCACCGCGCTCAGGGTCGAAGCCGGTGTCTCGAAAAATCCCTGTTCGCTTCCAGTAAGAGCCAGAATGTCGCGCGCCGGCGCAGGGGCTATGCTGCGCAGCGAAGCGAAGGCAATCTTATACTGGAGATCTCCGGCCGGATCCATTGGCGTAGGAATCAGAAGTACTGCGAGAAGGCTTCCGCAAGTTCATCGCCACGGCAAAGTGTACCATGGTCGAGACACACTACGGTGACGCGCGCCGTGATGATATGCACTCCTTCGTCGGAGAAGATATCCTGCTGGAATATGAAGCGCGCCCCTTGGCGCCGCTCCGGACGCAGCTTGCTCACAAACTCCTGACAGAGTGTGAGTGAGTGGAGATATTCGATCTCCACTTTGCGTACCACGGGATCAAGCCCTTTTTCATGGAGTTCGCGGAACGACACACCGCCTACGCGGCAAAACTCATGGCGCGTATGCTCCAGATAGTGGAGATACACGGCATTGTTGACTATACCCTGCGAGTCCACCTCATAGTCGCGGACACGCATCGTCATCTCAAAAGCGTATTTTTGGTCTTTGGTTTCTTTCATAACAGATGTAAATTTAGCTTTTTCCTCACTAATTCTAAAGAAATATTCCGTAAATTTGCAGAAATTCTTTGAATAATGCGTCTGATTAAGATTACCTGTGTAGCGGCAACGCTTCTACTATCGGGTTGCACCGACAGGGAAACGAGAATCAAAGAGGCCGTTGAAACTACCAACGAACAGTGCCCTTACGAAATAGGAGTGGGCGTGGAACTTAAAAACATAGAAGTCACCCCCGAAGGCGACGTAAAGCTCACTATTGATGCCCCGGCCACGATAGCCGATTCATCTGTGATGGCCTACACGCTCAAAGATCCTGACCGTCAGGCGTACTGGCTCGATCAAGTGCTTCCTCCGCACGAAAACGCCGACTTTATCGAAGCGGTGAAAGATGGCGGCCACAACTTTATATTCGTGTTTGAGACGGCCGACGGCAAGACCGTAACCAGGAAGATCACTCCGCAATAACAATAACACTTACTGCAGCAATGTCAGCGCCGTGAGGCGGGAGGCATCGATCAGTTCGGGACGATGGGCATCGCTATTAACCACCATCGGTATTCCACGGCGTTTCAACTCGGACCAATAGCGTCGGGCCGGGAAAAAGCGGCCATAGTCGCTATATGCCTTCGTGTTGATTTCCACTATCACTCCGGATTCTTCGATAGCATCGATGAGTTGCGCCACACGCGCCTGATACCACGACTCATCTTCAATACCGGGATGATACAGCGAAGCATTGTGGCCCACTTTGTCGAAGTGGCCTATGATGTCAAAACCTCCGGCGCGCACCATCGCAAGCGACTGGTCATAGAAAGTATCCACGACGTAGCGGATGTCGCCACCGAATTTATCATCAAGATTGCGTTTGAAGCGTTCGAAGCGACCGTCGATATCGATCATCTCGCCATGCTGATTGGGGATGAAATGTACGGAACCGATCACAACATCGAGACCAAGCGATGCGAAATAGGGATTGGCCGGGCCCCACTCCTCCGAAAGATAATCGACTTCCATTCCCGAAAGGAATTTGACTTTCGAGCCGTAGGCCGCACGCAGGCGCTCAACTTCGGCAAGAAACGCAGGCACATCGTCGCGGCTCATATTGCACGGCGACTCTATAGGCACCGGACTGTGGGGCGTGAAGGCATAGTGGGAGAAGCCGACGGCGGCAGCGGCGGCGGCAAACTCCTCCATAGGAGCGCGCCCGTCGCAAAACTGCGTATGGCTGTGTAGATTATATGGTATTTCGGGATTGAGTTCGGAAAGTTGTATCGTCATGCTTTTTTCTTAAAGAAGAAGATCAATGCGAGGCCGAGGGTGACGACTCCGCCGACAACGAGGGCGACGGTATAGTCGAAGCCAAAACCTTCGGGACGTGGAGCAGCCATGAGATAGGTGGATGTCACGGCGGTCATAAACAGAGCCGGCACAAGTGAAATGATGTATGCCTTATGGTTGCGGGCCAGATACACAGTGATTGCCCAGAGCGTGAACACCGAGAGTGTCTGATTGCTCCACGCGAAGTAGCGCCACAATACGTTGAAGTCGATAAGCATTATCAAAGCCACTATGGCGATAAGCGGAAAGGCCACCATCATGCGCGGCCACAGGCGCTTCTGGTCGATATTCATAAAATCGGCCACAGTGAGGCGGGCGCTTCTGAGAGCAGTGTCGCCCGTAG
>CAMWUX010000135.1 GCA_947177605.1 uncultured Porphyromonadaceae bacterium | reverse complement strand
CAAGACCTTTGTTGCGAGACTCGGCACGACCTGATGTGCATACGAGGAACGTATCTTCGGGATACTGCTTGCCGGTAAGGGCAGAAGCTACCTCAAGGAGTTCCTTTCGGGCTGCCATGCGGCAAGTATTGTAACGGGTGCGGGCCGGGACAAAGTTAGGCTCGAAGCCGTTGGGTGTGACCACGTCGGGCTTGCGTCCGAGCAGCTGCTCACATTCGCGGGCGGTGACGTCGCTCACCGTTGTGAAGCAGTCGGCATTGAGCGCAGCCGCTTTTTCGAGCGAGTGCTTCGACTCCATATTGAGTTCTCCGGCCATCTGGTCGCCATTGTAGTAAGGGAGATAGCGGTAGAGATCTTTGCCATTGCCACATATACTGCGGCCGATAGAGGTGGCGTGGGTGGTAAACACGGTAGCCACTTCGGGCATATTCAGGCACGTATAGAGAAGCCCCATACCGGTGGTCCACTCATCGAAGTGAGCGATGGTATTGAGTTTCTCACCTCCCATAAAGCGATAAAGACTTTCGATCACAATACCGGCAGCGTGGCTGAATGCACATGCTTCGTCGTAGTCGCCGTAGGCATGGAGCGAATCCACTCCGAAAGCATCCCACATACGACCATAGAGTTCATTCTTCACGGCGTAAAGTCCGTCAAACTTCACAAGTACTGCAATAGGCTTGCCGGGAATCTGCCAGCGGCCGACACGCACCTCGATGCCGTAAGGTAGATCGAAACCTGATACCCACTTACGGAGAAGGGTGGTTGATTCCACGAAGTCGGGAGCGGGCTTGTCGGCAGTCCATACGTCGGGGCCGACGAATATCACTTTATCTTTATAGAGCTTCTGGAGAGTCTTGGCTTTGGTTGAGAGTACTGTGTAGATACCACCTACTTTGTTACATACCTCCCACGAGGTTTCAAAAAGCAGATCCACACCTTTAGGGTTTTCTTCCATATATAACGTGGCAGAATTTTCGATATCGGGTGATTTTCTATAATTTTCGCGCAAAGTTACTCATTTTTTTGGTAATAACAAAAAGAGAGGGACTTTCCCAAGCTCCTCTCTTTCCATTCATCACATTATGTTAAAAAGCTGTGCATGACTGCGCATACTACAGTTTGGATTTGTTCATATCGTTTGACTCCGCCTGTATACTTCCGATAATGTGTTGTATAGTTATTGTCAGGGTGCTTAAATCTGACTTCAGTCCACTTCAAATCTTGAACTTACCACATCCCAGTCTACGATATCCCAAAGCTTGTTGAGGGCTTCGGCGCGACGGTTCTGGTAATCGAGATAGTAGGCATGTTCCCAGACATCAAATACCAGCAGCGGGGTAAGTCCGTCGGTAATGGGGTTGCCGGCGTTGCTCTTCTGGATGATAAGGAGTTTGCCATCCTCATCGCAAGCAAGCCATACCCAACCGCTACCGAATATCTTCACACCGGCTTCAACAAAGTCCTTCTTAAAGGCTTCGAATGATCCGAACTGAAGTTCGATGGCCTTACGCAGCTCACCGGAAGGTTCACGCGATCCCGTAGGAGAGAAGGTGAAGAAGTAGAAGATATGATTCCACGCCTGAGAGGCATTGTTGAAGAGCGGGCCTTCAGCCTTTTCGATTATCTCTTCGAGCGACATATCCTCATACTCTGTATCTTTGATCAGATTATTGAGATTGTCGATATAGGCTTGCTCATGCTTGCCATAGTGGTAATCGATGGTACGCTCGCTGATAGCGGGTTCGAGAGCATCCTTGGCATAAGGAAGTTCGGGGAGAGTATATTGTACGGTTTTCATAGTGATACTTAAAAGTGTTTCGTTGTTTTATACCATTATAACGCGCTAAGGCTGCTGATTGTTCATCATACGCGGCCTCAACCACGCAAAAATTTCCTTATAGAGAGGATAGCGGACGTCGGGAGCCGACAAGATAAGGTCGTGGAGCCCGTTGTTGACACGATACATCGTGACGTTACGGCCTAATTTCGAGCCAAGCGCCTTGATTTCGGCCACGTCGAGCACCACATCGGCGCTATCGGCCGCCGGCATCCAATCCGATACATTGAGACTGCGCGATGAATACATAAGCAGAATTGGCTCCGGTATACTGTATTCATGATGGCGCAGATAGCGCTGGGCCGAATTGATAGCTCTGACCCATCCGGCGGTGACGTCGGGCGACTGCGGAGATTTCCACTCGACATTATACGTCCACTCTCCGTGGCCACCATCGCGCAAGAGGCTTTGGGCGTATGCATCGGAGTGCCCCTGCGGTATCTTCATATTGGGGAAGAGTTTTCCGAGATTGCTCACGGCTCCCACAAGGGGCTCCATCTTACCCAGATTCCAATCGAGAAACGGGCTATTGAGTACGAGAGCTTTCACGATGGTGTCGGCCTGCGGATTATAGCTACAAAAATACGATGCAAGCAAACCACCTGTGGAGTGTCCGATCAGAGCCACACGCTCGATACCGGCTGCTTTCATAATCACCAGCGCCGAATCGATATCGGCGAAATAGCGGCGCATATCACGTATATCGCAGCGCTTCTGCCAGGGTTCGAGCGAACGTCCATAACGGCGGAGATCGACTGCATAGAAGTCGTAGCCGTGGGCATCAAATTGCTTGGCCATCTCAGCCTGAAAGAAGTAGTCGTTGAAGCCGTGGATATACAATGCTCCGACCTTGCGGCCGCTATCGGCCGGCACCTTATAACGGATCACCGTGGAGCGAACTTCGCCATCATAGGAACGCCCCTGGGCCACATAGCACTTCTCAAAACCTTCGCCAAGCGAATCAGGTATCCAATGCCACTGCGCCGCGGCCATAAGCCACAGCGCAGCAAACAGAGCTGACAATGTAAATCTCTTCATATCTTCATATTGCGATGGATGTGCTACTTATATTGAGGGAGCATCGGCACCGGGAATCGGGAGAAGAGCACCTGCACTGCCTGATCGATACCCTTGAGATTGCGGAACTGGCCTGAGCCCGGGCCGTCAAGTATAGTGGCTACCGAGGAAGAATAGAGAGGTATCTTCTTGTCGATGTTGACCATATCCATCGTGAGCACACCCTCGCGATACATACCTGTGATCACCTGAGCATTAGGATCAGGCTGCGGCCAATAGTACTGACGCGGATACATAAAGAATGGATAGTAAGCCGGATAAGGAGCCGGGCCATAGTAGGGATAGAAGTTCTGATATAGAGGCTCGGTCTGCAACTCTTTCTGCACACTTACGGCCATATTGATCAGCAACGGCGAAGAGGGATCCTCAGTATAGCCTCGCTCGACCATCTGCTCGCGTATAGCGGCAGCGATATTGTAATATGTTACCATCTGCATACCGGGAGGTGTCTTGCCATCGTCGGGGGTGACGATTCGGAATGTCTTGTAGGCTGCCAGATCGGCATTGTTATACACCTCACTGTTGACGAGTGCATACTGGCTGCATCCGCTAAGCACCGCGACAGCCGCTATCAACATCAGTAACTTTTTCATAATTGTATCTATTTACGGATTATATACTATTTAACACTATATACATTTTAACGCACCAGGATGCGAAAAGTTCTTAATTGATTTGCAACACCCGCCGATAAATAATAAATTTGAGCACTCTAAACCATAAATGACTTGATGAACGAGATTACCGACATCTTTGAGCAGTACATCAATCAGTACGGAAGCTACGACATAGCAGAGTCGCAGTTTAAGAAAGATGTAGCTGACGATCCCGAGCTGCACGCCGCTTACCGCGAGTGGTGTCATGAAGTAGGCAGCAGCGAGAGAGATGGTTTCCGCGACTTCTGCGACGAACACTCGCAGGGGCTCAATGATATGTGGAACGCACTAAGCGACTATGACGACAATGAATAATATTTCGCCGATTGCGAGTATGCCTGCCGAATGGCAACTTGAATCCGCCATAATGATTGCATGGCCTCATGCCGATACCGACTGGGCAGACATCCTTCCGGATGCTACCGACTGCTACGCGACGATGGCCGACGCATTTTCGCGCCACGCACGAGTAATCATCGTAGCGCCCGACTCGGCGGTCGTGGAGGAAAAAATATCTACCATCCCCTGCCGGGATAATATTTCTATAGTAGAGATTCCCACCAACGATACATGGACGCGCGACTACGGACCAATTACCGTGGTGAAACACGACGGCACGCTCCTTGCCCTCAACTTCGGCTTCAACGGCTGGGGACTGAAATTCGCCGCTAACCTCGACAATCAGGTCACCGACCGGATGCATCTGTGTGGAGTGCTACGCGATCAGCCGGCCAATTGTCTGAGCTTCATACTCGAGGGT
>CAMWUX010000134.1 GCA_947177605.1 uncultured Porphyromonadaceae bacterium | reverse complement strand
CACATAGACTTATGACCCCCGACAATCAGATCTTTACACTTATCAACGACGAACATCTCCGCCAGCAGCGCGGTATCGAACTCATCGCATCCGAAAACTTTGTGAGCGATGAGGTGATGCGCGCTATGGGCTCCTGCCTCACCAACAAGTATGCCGAGGGCTACCCCGGCCACAGATACTATGGCGGTTGCGAGGTGGTCGACGTGGTAGAACAGATAGCTATCGACCGCATAAAGCAGCTCTACGGCGCTGCATGGGCTAATGTGCAGCCCCACTCCGGCGCACAGGCCAATATGGCCGTATTTATGGCCTGCCTCAATCCCGGCGACAAATTCCTCGGCCTCAACCTCTCGCATGGCGGCCACCTATCCCACGGCAGCCCCGTCAATTTCTCCGGTCTGATGTTTAAGGCTCTCGAATATAACGTATCGGCCGAGACCGGACTGGTTGACTATGAGCAGATGGAGGAAGTAGCTCGCCGTGAGCGCCCGAAGCTCATCATCGGTGGCGCCAGCGCATATAGCCGCGACTGGGATTATGCACGTATGCGTCGCCTCGCCGACGAGATCGGCGCTATCTTCATGGTCGACATGGCTCACCCCGCCGGGCTTATCGCCGCCGGATTGCTCGACAATCCTCTCAAGTACGCTCATATTGTCACATCCACCACTCACAAGACCCTCCGCGGTCCGCGTGGCGGTATCATCCTTATGGGTGAGGACTTCGAGAACCCCTGGGGTAAGACCACACCAAAGGGACAGGTGAAGATGATGTCGCAGCTACTCGACTCCGCTGTGTTCCCCGGTGTGCAGGGCGGTCCGCTCGAACACGTTATCGCCGGTAAGGCCGTAGCCTTCGGCGAAGCTCTCCAGCCCTCATTCCGCGACTATCAGATGCAGGTGAAGCGCAATGCCGCCGCTATGGCCCGGGCACTCTCAGATAAGGGATATAAGATCGTATCCGATGGTACCGACAATCACTGTATCCTCGTCGACCTCCGTACTAAATTCCCCGAACTTACAGGCAAGGTGGCCGAGAAGGCTCTCGTGATGGCCGACATCACCGCCAATAAGAACATGGTGCCCTTCGACAGCCGCTCACCATTCCAGACCTCAGGCATCCGCCTCGGCACTCCCGCCATCACCACCCGCGGAGCCAAAGAGGAGCTTATGGGTGAGATCGTGGAGATGATCGACACCGTGCTCAGCAATCCCGAAGACCTCCACACCATCGAGGCTGTGCGTGCCAAGGTCAACGCTACGATGAACGAATATCCGATGTTTGCCTGGTAATACCCCATGCTTAGCTATATCGTCTGGAATTTCAATCCCGAACTGATCAGTTCGCCCATAGCCGTAAGATGGTACGGGCTGATGTTTGCCATCGGCTTCCTTGTGGGCTTCGAGATTGTGTCGCGTATGTTCCGCCACGAAGGCGCACCCGAGCGCTGGCTCGGATTGTTGCTTCTTTGGGTGATGGGCGGTACCATAGTAGGAGCCCGACTGGGTCACGTATTCTTCTATGCGTGGGACTACTACGGCGCTCATCCCGGCGATATCATCAAGGTCTGGGAAGGCGGCCTTGCCAGCCACGGCGGTGCCATCGGAGTGATAATCGCCGTACTGCTCTTCTCCCTCATCACCACCCGGCGTAGCCCGCTATGGACATTCGATCGTCTCGTGGTGCCGATAGCTCTCGTAGGCGGACTCATCCGTATGGGCAATCTCTTCAACTCCGAGATATTCGGAGGCCCTACCGACCTCCCCTGGGGTATGATGTTCGTGCGTAGCCGTGAATGGCACGAGATGTATTACGGCGTGGCCTGTCACCCTACGCAGATCTACGAAGCGCTCTGCTACTTCGCCCTCTTCGGGCTGCTCATGTGGATGTATTGGAAGCGCAACGCCGAGCAGCGCCCCGGTCTGATATTCGGAGTGTTTCTCGTCGGTATATTCCTGCCGCGTTTCCTCATCGAGTTTATCAAAAACAATCAGGAAGCATGGGAGGCATCCATGGCCATCAATATGGGTCAGTGCCTGAGCATACCCTTTGTGCTTGCCGGTATATTCTTCATAGTCCGTGCGCTCAAGCGGCCCAAAGTAGAGATTGCCTTCCCCAATCAGTTTGCTCCCGACCCCAAACAAAATAAGAGCGACAAAAAATGGCGGAAGTAATATTCATATCCGGAATAGATACCGACGCCGGCAAGAGTTACGCTACCGGCTACTGGGCCAACCTGCTTGCGGCTCAGGGCAGGCGGGTGATCACCACCAAGTTTATCCAGACCGGCTGCACCGACAGCTCGGAGGATATCGAAGTGCACCGCGCCATAATGGGCTGCGGCACCTTGCCCGAGGATGAAGCGCGCCTCACGGCACCGATCATTCTCAGCTATCCCGCCTCGGCTCAGCTTGCTGCTGCTATCGATGGCTGCGAAATTGATCTTACGCTTATCGACAATGCCACGGCGCAACTCGCGCGCTCATTCGATACCATCCTCATAGAGGGTGCCGGTGGCCTGATGGTTCCGATCACCGACGACTTTATGGCTATCGACTACGCCGTGAGCCGCGATCTTCCGGTGGCGCTCGTCACCAACTCGCGCCTTGGCTCGATCAACCACACCGTATTGTCGCTCGAAGCCATACGCAGCCGTGGACTTCGCCTTCACACCCTCCTCTACAACACTTTCTATGACTCCCGCGACCGGATGATAGCCGCCGACACTCGAGCCTTCATCGAGCGCTACATAGGCCGATATTTCCCCGGCACGCCAATAATCGACATACCCGTCAATGCCCGTTCCTAAAATATCCATACCCAAAGATATACTCTCCTCACTCCCTATGGTGGAGTGCTCCACTAATGTGGAGGTGATCGAGACGGCCGCAAAGGCACGTCAGGCACTGGCCAAGCTTATGCGCGCCAAGGAGGTAGGGCTCGATACCGAGACCCGTCCCAACTTTCGCAAGGGCGACAGCCACACCGTAGCTCTCATCCAGATCTCCACAATGAAGGATTCCTACCTCTTCCGTATAAATAAATTCGGATTTATAGACGAGCTGCGCGACTTCCTGCAGTCGGAGCAGGTCAAGAAAATTGGGCTGTCGCTGCGCGACGACTTCAACGGGCTGCGCCGTATCGGCGAAGTGGAGCCCGCCAATGTAGTGGAGTTGCAGGATTATGTGGGGCAATACGGTATCGTCGACGCCAGCCTGCAGAAAATCTACGGCTTGCTTTTCGGCCGCCGTATATCAAAAGGGCAGCGGCTCACCAACTGGGAGGCGCAGCAGCTCACCGAGGCGCAGCAGCACTATGCCGCCATCGATGCCTGGGCATGCCTTAAGATCTACCGCTATCTAGAGCGCGGCAGTTTCAATCCCGAAGCCTCGCCATATATCCTGCCGCCCGAGGAGGAGCAGCCGCAGCCGTGAAGCGCTCCGTAGTGGTCCCCGTCATTCTCGCGGTCTATCTCTGCATCATGGCCTACATCGGCCGCGACCGGTTCTGTGGCGACGATAGATTGCTCTATTTCATTCTGTTCGGAATCACAGCCCTCTGCATTGTCGCTCTCCATTTCAATCTCCGTCGGCGCGAGCGCCGCAATGGCAAGTAGACTATGATTACAGCCTTCTTCAGCATCGGCTCCGTAGAGTTTTATGTCATGCTCGTCGTAGTAGCCGCCGCCATCATCGCGCTCGCCATCCGGCCGTCGGGCAGGGGAGAGGCACGGCAGTACTTCGCCGGAGGCATATTGATGCGCGGCGAAGAATCGGCCGAACCGGAATTGTATGTCGAATGTCTCGACAACGGCGATGTTGCCATCCGCCGCACCGGCCTCACCGGCCTGTGGCCCGATGGAACGCTGTCGCTTGTAGTCACTCAGATAGGATTCGATCTCACCATCGAAGAGCGTCTCACACCCGGAAGTCCGCACAGCGGCCCGGAGATCGATACCGCAATCTTCACCATCGACTTCCTCGCCCCTGAGCGCTATCATGTGAAATACACAGGCGCCGCCGACGGTCGCTTCATCGCCTTCACCCTCCCGGTGAAGCCAGGCCTCTGGCTTAAGCGACCGCTCCCCGTACGCTCCTGATTATGGCAAAATTTTAGGCTCGTCTGTTTACGAATGTTAAAATCGCTCAGGGCGTGAACCGATACGTCCGCTGTGACGTTATAGAGTTACATAGCAAGATTACTTTTTCCTATGCAAGAAATGTGATAATGATTGGTTTATTATCTAAGCGAGGAGACGTTGTGATAACGACCCCTCGTTTAGTTTTTTATAACTGATCTATTGGTGTCCGGTAAAACTGGGTCAGTTGCAAAACCTGGTTGAATTGTTAAAAAGCTACGCGTGTGTAAAATC
>CAMWUX010000133.1 GCA_947177605.1 uncultured Porphyromonadaceae bacterium | reverse complement strand
GCTACGGCGATGAAACTTGACGCTACCGACGCTTTGGCTGCGGCTCTCTGCCACTTCTATGAGTCATCGAAACCGCTTCAATCGGGCAAGTGCGGCTCTTGGAAAGAATTTATCGCCAAAAATCCGCAGCGGATAAAGTAATTATTATTATTTTTGTAGCCGACAACTTTGCCAAATATTAATTCTTAAATCCAAGATATCATGTATAAGTTCGACAAACGCATCGTGATCACTCTCGACGCCGGCGGCACCAATCTGGTGTTTGGCGCCATGCAGTCCAATGAATTCATCATCGACCCCATAACTCTCCCCTCCAATGCGGCCGACCTCGACCTCTGCCTCGCCACTATGGTCAAGGGCTTCCAGATGGTAATAGACAAGCTTGAGGAGAAGCCCGTGGCTATCAGCTTCGCATTCCCCGGCCCGGCCGACTATCCCCACGGCATCATCGGCGGATATCTGCCCAACTTCCCGTCGTTCCGCAACGGTGTGGCTCTCGGGCCGTTCCTTCAGGATAAATTCGGCATTCCGGTATTCATCAACAACGACGGCGACCTCTTCGCTTTCGGTGAGGCTCTGGGCGGTGTGCTCCCCGAAATCAACGCCAAGCTCGCAGCTTTGGGTAGCCCCAAGGTATACACCAATCTTCTTGGCTATACCTTCGGCACCGGCTTCGGCATGGGTATGGTGATCGACAATCACCTCAACCGCGGCAACAACTCGGCAGCCGAAACTTTCTGTCTGCGCCACAAGAATCATCCCGAGGTGTATGTGGAGGAAGGCGTGGCTATCCGCGCGGTGAAGCGCGTCTACGCCGAGAAGTCGGGCGACCACGAATCGAAACTCGAGCCTAAGGATATATGCGAGATAGCCGACGGTACACGTCCGGGCAACCGCGAGGCAGCCATCGCCGCGTTCGAGGAATTCGGCGAAGTGGCCGGCGACGCTATCGCTACGGCTGTGACTCTGACCGACTCGCTCGTAGTGCTCGGCGGCGGTCTGGTAGGCGCCCGCAAATACTTCATGCCCGCCCTGATGAAACAGCTCCGCGGTGTGCTCCACTCGCTGAGCGGCGAGGAGATCCCGCGTATGCCCGAAATGGCATTCGAGCTCGACAATGAGGAGGAATTCGTGAAGTTTGCTCACGGTGCAGCCCGTCCGATCAAGGTGTATGGCTCCGATAAGACGGTGATCTACGATCCCCAGAAGTCGACCGGCGTAGCCATATCCAAGCTCGGTGCAAGCAAAGCAATCTCGATCGGAGCTTATTCGTTTGCACTGTCGATGCTCGACGCCGAAGAATAATCGTCAGTACATATCCCCATCACATAAGCCGCTGCGAAAGTCACCTCTTCGCGGCGGCTTTCTTCAGGCGCCAACGGAGAGTGATGATCATCCACGCGGCAAGCACAACACCCAGGAGAATAATGCACCACGATGCGAAGTCGGGATTGTCGCTAAGCGAGGCGTCGAGAGTGACACGCGCTCCCTGGCGCTGACGCTGCCATTCGAGTATCAGAGCCATAGTATTGTTGAGCGCATGAGCGCACACAGGTAGCCAGAGGGAACCGCTCCACCACAGCAGATACCCAAAGAATGCGCCGAGAAGCAGTCGGGGCAGGAAGCCGAAAAACTGCATGTGGAACGCGCTGAATATGAAGGCAGCTATCCATATAGCGGCATGTGCCGAAACGCCACCGGTAGCCATGATGCGCTGGAGGGCGCCCCGGAAGAATATCTCTTCGGAGAAGCCTGCGAGAATACCGACGATAAGTATGCTTATGATGAGGGAACCTACCGATGTGCTTCCGGTGACGAGCGACAGGGAGTGAGCAGCCGACTCTTCGGAGTGGCGCATCCATTCCTCTATCGGTTTAAGTGACTCGGGTAATGTGAGCGACTGATTGAAACTGATAAGGATATTCATGGCTGGAGCTGACACTACCATAATCATAAATACCAGAAGCAGTGCCGACGGGGGGAATCTGCGGGTGACGCCGAGCAGTTCGGCGGGACGGCTCGTGATAAATACGGCTGTGAGCAGAGCCGGAAGGATAAACATAAGTATGTCCTGCACTACGATAGCGATGCGCATTCGCCCGGTCTGAGTGCCGTCGCCCATTACGAGAGCCATCACAAAGGATCCGATGATGGTGCAGAGCATCCACGCGAGCAACAACATCAGGTAGCGCGATGCGGGACTGCTATAGAAATTCTTTTGAGTAAACATATTGATCGGTATTATCGTAAATAAAAATCGTGTGTAAGACGGCTGTACCAGTCGGAATAGCAACCGGGAGCTTCCTGTATGTGATGATCCTCGCGCAAAATATCGCGACCTCGGCGACCGAACTGCATAAGCATGCGCTTGGGGGCTTTGGCCGGAGTGGTACGCACGGCTGTGATACGCCACGGGGACAGACCGGCCAAGGTTGCTTCTACGACTGCATCCTGACTGCGGTCGGCCGGTATGATTATGGCAATCGATCCATTGGGAGTGAGTACCTGTGAAGCTATCAGCATGAGGTCGCGCACAGGCAGGGTGGAATCGTGGCGTGCTGTGGAACGCGCATTATCGACCGGACGCAGAGCATTGGTGAAAAAAGGCGGATTGCTGACAATGAGATCCGGGTGCGGCAGAGTGTCGGCCAATGACCGAATATCACCTTCCACTACGTCTATGCGATCGGGCCAAGGAGAGACAGCAACATTGCCACGCGCCTGAGCGCAAGCGGCAGATTCTATCTCTACTGCTGCAATCTGCGCGGATGCTGAGCGCTGAGCTAGCATCAGAGCAATGAGACCGGTACCTGTGCCGACATCCCATATCCTTCCTGCCCCCGAGAGGTCAGCCCACGCACCAAGCAATACGCCATCTGTGCCCACCTTCATGGCGCAGGCATCCTGGCATACGGAGAATTGCTTGAAGTCAAATCGGCTCATATCGGTAACGGCGCGTATCGATGTTACGCAGTGCAAAAATAGGAATTATTCCGCACACGGCGAGCCTGATGTGTCAACTAATACGGGCTACTGATAGAGATAACGCTTGATGGAACGCTTCGGCGTCTTCTCAAATTCGTTGGCCCGGAGCTGGATCCGGTCGATACGCTCGTAGGCTGCGAGCTGACGATTGAGCTCCTCGCGCACCTTCTCCATCACCGGCGGCATCATGTCGGAAGTAAGTCGGGCGCGATCCATAGCCTCGTAATCGGGATAAACGAGCGCCACGAGCCTGTTGCCGCGCTCCACTACAAGGCTTTCGGCCACGTATGGGAGATTGTTTAGCTTAGCTTCAATCTCTTCGGGATAGATATTCTGGCCGTTGGCCGAGAGGAGCATGGTCTTGGATCGACCTTTGATAAAGATGGTACCGGCATTGGATATCGTGCCCATATCACCGGTGTGGAGCCATCCGTCGGAATCGAGCACCGCGGCCGTAGCCTTGGGATTCTTATAGTATCCGAGCATAACGTTCTCGCCCTTCACACAGAGTTCGCCGGGGATATAGGACTCGTTGGATGATGTGGCCTTGGAGAACATCAGCCCGGTGAGTGTACGTCCGGATGACGTGGGTATAAACTCGCGCCATGGGGTATAGCTGATCAGAGGGCCGCACTCAGTCATACCATAGCCGACGGTGAATGGGAAGCGGATCTTATAGAGGAAGGCCTCGACTTCAGGATTGAGCGGCGCACCGCCAACGATCACCTCCTCAAACTCGCCGCCGAATGCGTCGATGAGCTTGTCGCGTATCTTCTTATACACTCTCTTATTGATGATCGGCAATGCCATAAGTCGCTTCATCGAGGGCTTGGATATGACGGGTAGTATCTGCTTGCGATAGATCTTCTCAAGAATGAGGGGTACGCACAGAATCAGCGTAGGACGCACTTCGGCAAACGCCTTAAGCAGAAGTTTGGGCGAGGGCAGACGACCGAATAGGGTGACGTGGGTACCGACAGCCAGAGGTGTGAGCATATCGAAAGCGCATCCGTAGGCATGGGCAAGAGGCAGAAACGACAGACATCGCGAACCGGGATAGTGGAGGTGGGAGCGCATACCGAACACGACGTTACCACACAGATTGTTGAGCGTAAGCATCACGCCTTTAGAGAAGCCTGTTGTGCCGGATGTGTAGTTGATCTCCGCAAGACTGCCGGGCGGAAAGTCAGCGTATTTCACTGAGTCGGGGCCATAGCCTTTGGGATAACGCCTGTCGAAAACAGAAGGAAGTGACCTGAGTATACGATGACCCTTAGCGGAGGTGGAATGCTCAGCGAGAATCTCCTGATTGTCGAGCGAGATGGCGATTTTCACATCGGGCATCTGAGAGAAGTCGAGATGCTCGAATAGCTGATCGTTGACGATAAGTATCCGGGAGCCGCTATGATTGATGA
>CAMWUX010000132.1 GCA_947177605.1 uncultured Porphyromonadaceae bacterium | reverse complement strand
GTTGAATCCATACAACCGACGAGTACCGTCGGGCATATCAACGACCTTCACGACATTGACTGCTCCTGCCTTGCGAGCCATTGGTGAAATAACGTCGAGAAAGGGGATGATCTTCTGCTTATATGGAATCGTGACATTAAATCCTCGGAGTTCGGGAATCGCTATCACATCGGATATCTGCGATATATCATTAATTTCAAAATTCAAATACTGCGCATCTATGCCCTCTCTCTCAAACTTTTCGGCAAAGTAACGCTGCGAGAATGAATGCCCGAGTGGGTATCCGATAAGGCCATATATGGAAGTCGCTGAAAACATTATGCCACAAATTTAAGAATTTGTGGCATAATATCATAATATTGTTACATACCCGAGCCGGAATCCTGACCGGCACCGCCGCCTCCACCTGAGTGTCGGCCGCTGAGGTCATCGTTCTGAATCGTCTTGGCTGTCTTTTTAACCTGAGCGTTGAGCGATCCGAAGCGATAGGAGATGGAGATACCGAAGTCGGTGATCTGATGGCGAAATGTGTAGCTCGCGTTGCGGAAATCAGAGTTTACAGTCGAGGATCTGAACCGCGGATGCTTGCTGTGGAATGGATTGCGCACATACAGATTCACCGTCAGTCGATCTTCCTTGAGGAATGATCGCTGGAGGCTGAGTTTATAATTGACATTGCCGAGTGAGCGGAAGTTGTAGTACAGCCCCTGAGTGGATCCATACCAATACATCACTGAGCCTTGCGCTCTGAGCTTCCAGGGGAGCCGCTGCGTGAGGTTGGCAAAGAAGAATGCAGACCATCCGCCATTGGTGATATTGAGCGACGGATTGGCAAAGTGCTCGTAAGTCGCATCGGCGTTGAGCATAAAATTCGTTTTCGAAGTTACGGTCCATTGGAAATAGAGACCGAGGTTTACCGACTTATTATGACCGGCATTGGCGTAGGAGGAGTAGGTATGATCATCGCGCACGGTCATTACTTCCACAACATCATTATTATTGAAGGAATAGCCGGCTGAAAAATCGAGATTGACCTTGCGGCCGATCAGATTGTAATTGAGCGACAGGGAGGTATTTCTGCCGCTTTCAAGGCGCGGATTGCCCTGCGAAGTGCTGTTTGGCGATTCGTTGACGGCCGGGTTGAGATAGTCGATACCGGGACGTGCGATACGGGTGCCATAAGATAGTTTCAAAGTATTAGCATCATTGATCGAGTATGATACGGCGGCATTGGGCACCCAGTCGTTGAGATTGCTGGAAAATGAGGGCTCTGATCCGTCGGCGTACTTGGCGCTGAGGCGTGAATACTCGTAACGCAGGCCGGCACGAAAGCCGAACCGTCCGAGAGACAGTCGGTAGTCGGCGTATGCTGCAGCCACCTGAGTGGTGTGAGTGAAGTTGATGTATCTGATATCGTTGATGCCGAGATAGTCTTGATTGGTCCGGCTGCGATTCCTGCGGTGGATGTATTTCAGACCCAGGTCTAGAGTGTGAATATCTGCATACACGCGGCTCCAGTCGGCCTGCGCGGTCTGTTCGAGAAATTTGAGCCGGAAATCGCTGAGAATGCCATCGTAGGGAACGGGCATATTCACTGCATCCGTGTATTCTGTCTCAGAATTATTTCGCTGATTGGTAGTGGAAATCAAATACGATAAGGTGATCTGTTCACCTTTGCGACGGGTGGATCGCTGATAGTTGAGTCCGCCGTTGAAGTCGAGATACGACATCGGATTGATACGCGAGGTGGATGTGTAGGAATAGATCGGTGATCCATAGGCAAGGAGTGAGTTTACGCCAGACTGGAAGGAATTGACGGTATAGGAAAAGCCGCCAAATTCAGCAGTGAAGAGATTGAGCGAATCGAGTTCGTACGAACCATCAAGGCCGAAATAATTCACCCACCCTGAGCTATGCGAATTTGATTCCGAACGGAGCATATTACCCGTACCTTCGTATGTGCCTTCCGATACAGATCTTTGGCGGCTGGCACCCTTGGCAATGCGATTGTAGCCACCATAGGCAGAGAAAGTCACTTTGTTGATCTGCGACGAGAGCCATAGATTGGCTCCGGGTATCTCGTTGCGACGCGATGCTTCGATTCCGACATTGCCCATGACGCCCTTCATGGATACGGCTTCCATCGTCACGATATTGAGTATAGCGCCGACGCCTTCGGCGTCTTCACGCGCCCCCGGCTCGGTTATTACCTCGATCTTCTTGATCATCGAGGCCGGTATAGCTTTAAAGATGTCTTTGGCATTGTTGGTGAAGGAATTATTGGGCTTACCATTTCTGTAGATTTTGAAATTAGAGGATCCCTTTACCTTAATCGTGCCATCATCGTCGACACTCACCAGGGGTACTTTACGCAATGTCTCATCAAGGGTGGAGGTCCGGGACTCCTCATCGGCCTGCACGTCGTATCCGATACGGTCGATCTCTTTTGAAACGAGAGGACGCGCAGCGGTCACCGTCACTTCACTAAGCAGGTTTTCATTGGTCGTGATGATAAGTGTACCTAAGTCCGTAACAGGGGAACTTACACTGATCTCCTTTCGTATATCCGTGCGGCCTACGGAGGAGATTCGGAGTATGTACTCGCCGGTGGTTGCAACCGTGAGCTTGACAATACCATCGTCAGTGGTGACGCCGGTAGTCACAGCCTTCGCTGTGTCGGAGGCATTGAAAAGCCGAAGAGTGGCAAATGCTTCCGGCTCGCCTTCGTCATCGACTACCCTGCCGGTAATGGCATAAGAGGCTGCGGCTGCGCTCAAAGAAAGAGATATAAGCAAAAGCGCAGTGAGGATGATTCTTTTCATAAACAGTTGTGGATTGGCTATGTGATAAGTGTTTTTTTATCACATTTGACGCAAAAATAAGGGAATCGTTACAGCGACTCCCTCGTTTTTACATTATTTAGCATCTTGGTTAAATAGCCTTTCCTCGTCGTTGAGCTTGTAATAGTGGGCAAGCAGTGCGATGAAAGCCGATATCTGCTTTATGGCATCGGCTGTCTGCGGTGAGATCTCCTTCTGCGACAATCGCATCATAAGCATTCCATACAGAGCGTTGAAGCAGGTCTCTACCTCACCCGACTTTTCATTACCGGCCTTAGCACGAAGCTCTACTATGTATGGCAAAGCTTTGTAGAATTCACTGGTGTATTGCGGAAATTTGGGATCTTTAAGCAGTGCCTGATGGAGATCGACCATAGATGACAGGATATTCTGATTGAGCTGCAGATGACCTTTGGTCTGCACTCCCTCTGCACGCATCATATCAATTAGCGACTCATACCAACTTTCCAATTCTTTACGTTGATCGTCGGTAAGGGAGGTATAGCGGTCGATCACATTAGCCTTGATTTTATCGATGTCCAGATCATTGGCACGGATAATATCCTCTATCTGCCACATATAGAGCAGATGCTCGGCAATATTCTGTTTGCGTTTTTCTGATGCGGTGTACATTGTCAGGTATTTTCTTATTATAACGCTCCGACCTGGCCGGCTGTTCTACGGCAATGGGTCACACCCGTGTAAAGAATGTATCGTGTATGACGCGGAGGGTTTTCTTACAATCGTTCATTGGGATCACTACAGATATATTGGTCTCGGACGTGCCTTGTGCGCATGCCATAACATATATACCATTGTGGCCGAGGGCATCGAACAGTCGGTCAATCACGGTCATGGTGTGCATGAGGTTTTCTCCGACAATTGCTACGGTAGCCATATCCATTTCAATCTCTATCGGATTTAGTTCGCCGGTCTGCAGTTCGGGAAGAAATTCCTGATTGAGAGCGTTGAGCGCGCGTTCAGCATCTGCACCGCGTATTGCAAAAGCGGTGGAATTTTCGCTTGATGACTGCGACAGGAGCAAAACATCGACGCCCTGACGGGTCATAGTATTTAGGATTTGCGCGTTGACACCGCTTTGTCCAGCCATACATTTGCCTGACACTGTGATCAATGAGGTATCGTTGATTGACGATACGCCCTTAATGACATTGTCGACCTCCGGATGGCGATATTCAGATATGCAGGTGCCGGGAGCTTCGGGATTGAAGGTGTTCTTTATATATATAGGTATATTTTTGTGGAATACCGGGTAGATGGTCGGCGGGTATATGACCTTAGCACCGAAGTTGCACAGCTCCATAGCTTCAACAAACGACATTCTGTCGATTACATAAGCATCGGCAATGATACGCGGATCCGCAGTCATAAATCCGTCAACGTCGGTCCATATCTCCAGAGTATGCGCATCGAGAGCGGCAGCAAGGATCGCTGCCGTATAGTCGCTGCCTCCGCGGCCGAGATTGGTCACATAGCCGTTGGCATCGGTGGATATAAATCCGGGCACGATGGCCACTTTCCAATCACGGCTGCCGAAATGC
>CAMWUX010000131.1 GCA_947177605.1 uncultured Porphyromonadaceae bacterium | reverse complement strand
TTCTTCCTCAGCAGCCCTTGAGAGCTGTTTCGCGTTCGCCCTCAATGATCTTTTCAACAATAATACAATCGACAAGTTTGAGCTTGCCAAGATCGGCCAGAGCACCGAGCACAACTACTGCGGCGTGAACTGCGGTATCATGGACCAGTTTGCCTCCGTACACGGCAAGAAAGACAACCTGATGCGTCTCGACTGCCGCTCGGGCGAATTCGAGTATTTCCCCTTCAAGCTCGACGGCTACAAGCTCGTGCTTGTTGACTCCCGCGTGAAGCACGAACTGGTGGACTCCCCCTACAACAAACGCCGCGAATCCTGCGAACGCGTGGCAAAGACCCTCGGCGTGGAGACCCTCCGCGATGCCGACATGGCTATGCTCGACGCAGCCCGCAACCAGATCTCCGAGGAGGACTATAAGCGCGCCAAATACGTGATCGAAGAGAAGCAGCGCGTGCTCGACGTATGCGACGCCCTCAATCGCGGAGACTACGATACCGTAGGCCGCTGCATGTACGGCACTCACGAAGGTATGTCGAAGCTCTACGAAGTATCGTGTGAGGAACTTGACTATCTCAACAATGTGGCCCGCGAATGCGGTGTGACCGGCTCGCGCATTATGGGTGGCGGCTTCGGCGGCTGCACCGTAAATCTCGTGAAAGATGAGCTCTACGACGACTTCATCACCACAGTGAAGGAGAAATTCAACGAGCGCTACGGCCATGAGCCTATGATCTACCCCGTGATCGTATCTGACGGCGCACGTCGACTCTAAGCATTTAGTCTTATAGCATAAGAAAAGGCTGAGCCTCACGGTTCAGCCTTTTCCATTGTTATGAAAACTTTGTTTATTTGATTGCAGATACAAGAGCCTCAAAGGCTTCGGAGATGCCACTTGCATCCTTGCCGCCAGCCTGCGCGAATCCGGGCTGACCGCCACCACCACCCTTGATCTTCCGGGCAGCTTCGCGCACAAGCTGTGAAGCATTAAGTCCGCGGGCCACAACATCGTCGGTGAGCATCACGGTGAGCAGGGGCTTGCCGCTCACATCGACTGTAGCACCTACAAAGGCTGTAGCTTCGGGAGAGGCAGCGCGTACGGCAAAGGCTACGTTTTTCACCACGTCGGGCACACGGATACCGGTGAGTGTGACGAGTTTGATGTCGCCCGATGTCTGCGCTTTGGAGAGCAGATCGTCGGCAAGATTCTTGATGCGCTCGCGGAAGTATTCCTCCACTTCCTTGTGGAGTTCGGCATTCTCGGCGATCGAACGCTTGAGAGCGCCGAGGATATCAGGGGCATTATTGAGCATCGAGCCGATTTCGTGGAGTGTACGGGTCATTTCGTCGACGGCATCCTCAACGCGCTCGGCCGTGATGGCTTCGATACGTCGGATTCCGGCGGCGATGCTGCTTTCAGAGATAATGCGGATCATACCTATATTACCGGTGTTGGCCACGTGGGTACCGCCACATAGTTCTACGGAGTCGTCGAACTTGATCACGCGCACCTCTTCGCCATACTTCTCACCGAAGAGAGCCATGGCTCCCATCTCACGTGCCTCGGCAATGGGCACGGCACGGTTTTCGCAAAGCGGAATGGCACGGCGTACATTTGCGTTGGCTACGCGCTCAACCTCGCGTATCTCTTCGGGGGTGAGCTTCTGGAAGTGGGAGAAGTCGAAACGGAGAAGTTCGGGAGATACAAACGAGCCTTTCTGCTCCACGTGTGTGCCGAGCACCTGACGGAGCGCCTGGTGGAGGAGGTGTGTGGCAGAGTGGTTGCACGATGTAGCCAGTCGGGCTTTCTCATCTATAGTGGCAGTGAAAGCACCGTCGACGATAGCGGGGAGCGTAGCTACAAGGTGTACGGTCTGACCATTTTCGCGCTTGGTATCATATATCTCTGTCACGGAGCCATCGACATCGGATGTCAGTGTGCCACGATCGCCTACCTGACCACCCATTTCGGCGTAGAAGGGGGTGCGGTCGAGGACGACCTGGAAGTATTCGCCCTTCTTCTGCTTCACCTTGCGGTAGCGGAGTATGCGGGATGCGCAGGAGGTGTGATCATAACCTACAAATTCGGTCTCTCCCTCGGCGAGAGTGGTCCAGTCGTCGGTCTCTACGGCGGCAGCATTGCGGGCACGCTCCTTCTGCGCAGCCATCTCCTTGTCGAATCCGGCCTGATCGAGAGTCATACCGGCCTCCTTGAGGATGAGCTGTGTGAGGTCGAGCGGGAAGCCATATGTGTCGTAGAGCACGAATGCTTCCTTGCCGGAGATTTCGTTGGATCCCTTCTGCTTGGCGGCCTGCATGGCGGATTCAAGCATGCGGATACCATTTTCGAGGGTGCGGAGGAAAGCATCTTCTTCCTCCTTGATCACACGCATAATCAGTTCGCGCTGTGCGGGAAGTTCGGGATAAGCCTCACCCATGCTTTCGATAAGGGTATCGATGAGCCGGTACATAAAGGCTTGTTTCTGACCGAGGAATGTGTATGCGTAGCGCACGGCGCGACGCAGGATTCGGCGAATCACATAGCCGGCCTTGGCATTGCCTGGGAGCTGAGAGTCGGCGATGGAGAAGGCGATGGTGCGCACATGGTCGGCGATCACGCGCTCGGCAATGTCGACCTTCGGATCCTGTCCGTAGGGCTTGCCCGACAGTTCGGCAATCTTAGATATAAGAGGTGTGAACACGTCGGTGTCGTAGTTGGACGTCTTACCCTGCAGAGCCATACAGAGGCGTTCGAATCCCATACCGGTGTCGATTACCTTAGCGGGAAGGGGCTCGAGCGAGCCGTCGGCCTTGCGGTTGTACTGCATGAACACGAGGTTCCAGATCTCGATTACCTGCGGATGATCGTGGTTGACCAGATCGCGGCCGGGTTTCTCGGCGCGCTCGGCGTCGGAGCGAAGATCGATATGGATCTCGGAGCAGGGGCCGCATGGACCGGTGTCGCCCATCTCCCAGAAGTTGTCGTGCTTGTTACCGTTGATGATATGGTCGGCGGGGAGATGGCGCTCCCAGTAACCGGCAGCTTCATCATCGCGGCCGAGGCCTTCGGCTTCTGAGCCTTCGAATACGGTAGCATACAGACGCTTGGGGTCGAGTTTGAGCACATCCACGAGATATTCCCAAGCCCAGTCGATGGCTTCCTTCTTGAAGTAGTCGCCGAAGCTCCAGTTGCCGAGCATCTCAAACATGGTGTGATGGTATGTGTCCATACCCACCTCTTCGAGGTCGTTGTGCTTACCGCTCACACGCAGACATTTCTGCGAGTCGGCTACGCGCTTGTATTTGGCAGCCTTGTTGCCGAGGATAATATCCTTAAACTGGTTCATACCGGCGTTGGTAAACATCAGCGTCGGATCATCTTTGATCACCATCGGCGCGGAGGGCACGATGTGGTGTTGTTTCGATTCAAAAAAATTTTTGAACGACTCACGTATCTCTTTTGCTGTAAGCATATTAGTGTGATGTGATTGGATTACTCGTGAATTGCTTGTTAGATAATGTGCAAAATTAGTGGTTTTTGCTTATTTTTGCAACCATATATGGATCCGCTCGACAAGAAATATTACAAGATATCCGAGGTGGCCGATATCCTCAATCTGCCGGCATCGACGCTTCGCTTCTGGGAAAAGAACTTCACTGTGATCAAACCCAAGCGCAACGATAAGGGTACACGCTTCTACACTCCGGCCGACATCGACAAGATAGCAATGATCCACTTTCTGGTGAAGGAACGCGGACTGAGCCTCAAGGCGGCTCAGGAGCAGCTCCGTGTGAATCCGCACGGTATCGAGCAACGCCACCAGACCATTGCTCGCCTGAAGGAGATGCGCACCCGAGTGCAGTCTCTCCTCGACGCCCTCTCCTCGCTCCGCTGACAATCCTATTGAGTTATACTTATACCCTTTTTACGCACAGCTAAAGTGTGGTAAAGGGTATATCTCACGGATTTCCCTTCGTCTTATGATTGTTAGTCTACGAAGTTAATTAAATCGAAATACATTGCACGCGTTTTGGCATGCTTATCTTTTTCTGATAGAAACATAAA
Source organism: uncultured Porphyromonadaceae bacterium (assembly GCA_947177605.1). Taxonomy (GTDB): domain Bacteria; phylum Bacteroidota; class Bacteroidia; order Bacteroidales; family Muribaculaceae; genus Paramuribaculum. Next base: position 351 of record CAMWUX010000131.1, on the reverse strand, counting down.
GCCACATTTCTCGTAAAATGGGACGGCAGCCGCATAAGCATCAACAGTAATAAACCGGCAAGCACTTCGGCGCATTGTGGCAAACATATGCTTTATCTGCAGCAAAATAGCCTCGCCAATATGATTACCTACATAATCTTTTGAAACAGCGAGACGTCCAATCTTTACGGCCGGGTATTCTTTACGGCGTTTGGAGTTAATAATCCTGCGGTTAAGCCTGTTCCAAAACCGTTTTTCTTCCGGGTCAAAAACAATTTTATCATTTAGCAGACTATAATAAGCAACAGTCTTACATTCCGAATTATCCTCAAGTAAATAAGTCAAAGCCATCATAGCGCGAAGATAATTCTT
>CAMWUX010000130.1 GCA_947177605.1 uncultured Porphyromonadaceae bacterium | reverse complement strand
ACCTCTTTATCATCAGGGCGATACGGTAAGGTGGAACGCTATCACTTATTTAGCCAAGAAAAACGGCATGGAGGTTTGGACAGGCCAACCGATCAGGGTCGTGCTTCGCAATGCCAACCGTCAGCCTATTGATACTATCGAGGCTGTAACCGACAATTGGGGACGCGCCGAGGGTAAGTTCGTTTTACCTACGGGGCAACTCACCGGCCAATACTCCATGAATCTCATTCCGGTTATAAAAAAGGATCCCAACTCACCTTCGAGCGAAAGTACCGCATGTACATTTATGGTCTCCGACTACAAACTGCCGACATTCGACGTCTCTATAACATCCGTAGCGCGGAACACTCCGGACAAAGGTTCGTTTACAGTCAATGGTCTCGTACGCACTTTTTCCGGCATCGGTCTCGCAAATACCTCGATAGTTGCTGATTTCTCGTATACCCGGAAACAATGGAACTCTATGCCAACGGTATTTCATACCGACACTGTCGTGACTGACTGTGATGGCCAATTCTCAATCATACTTAACACGTCCGACATCTCTGAGATAAACAATATCAATACGGTTTGGAATTATACCATTGCGGTCTCTGCTATCTCGATGAGTGGAGAGACTCAAACGACATCACACACCTTCTATCCCGGTACATCTTATACCATTTCAGGTAATATGCCCGACGACATCAATGCAGAGAAGCCGGAAAAGTTCCGTATCACAGTTTATAATCCGGAAGGCAAACAAGTGACCAAAGATGTGAAGGTGACTTTCGTATCTGACGCTGTAGAGAAATTCAGTGGCATATATCCGTCGGATGAAATAGCTATTCCATGGAGGCGCATACCATCCGGTACATACGAAGTGACCATTTCGGGTATCGATATAGAGGCCGATACTCTACGTGATGAGTTAATACTCTACCGTATATCTGACAAGAAATCGCCTGTCGACTCACGGATATGGATGCCTAAATCAAACGTAACTACTCAAGCCGATAATCGAAACTTCACATTATATTATGCTGCACAGGCCAATGACACGTACGTGTTATACTGGCTAAGTAATGCTGACTCCATTATGGAACGTCGGTGGATTAAGGCTCGAGCCGGTATGAATAGTCTGAATGTTGCACTTCCCGATGGGCTCGACAATGCCAATGTACAACTTCAATCTGTATACGACTACCACACTTATGAAGCCTCTGCCACCCTCAAGGTGACACACCCGGATAACGAGTTCTCTCTTGAGACCGAAAGTTTTCGTGACAAACTGATACCGGGCTCAATGGAGACTTGGACATTCCGTACACGCAAAGGTAGTCAGTCGCAGGAAAGCGCTGTGATGCTGTCAATGTACAACGATGCAATCAATTCGCTTGCAATGCCCAATCCTATAAAATTCTATCCACAGAAGCTAACTAGTTATAGATATATAGAATTACATAAACCCAATATGACCAATGAATATGCCAGAATTTATGGATACCCAAACCGGCGAGTTAACTGGTCTATTGTTCCTCCCGAATTCAACACATACGGTTATCCGCTGTTCGAACAGCCAAGAGTATTGTACGAATTGGCGAGCGCAGCTTCTGACGGATTGGAGCGCGTTATGATTACCCAAGGTGCTACGCCCACCAGTAGAATGATGATGAAGAGTGCGGCAAATGGTGTGATGATGGATGCTGCTGCCGATGATGCCGAAGTTGCTGAAGAGGAAGCCGCTGATGCCGGTGGTGCAGATGAAGCCAGTGTGATGCATACCGCCTCCACTACTATCGGCGCTAACTCTCAGGAGCAATCGTTTGAGTACCGCGACGCATTCACTACGCTGGCGTTCTTCCGCCCGATGCTGCAGACGGATGTCGACGGCAGGCTGTCGTTCACTTTCAAAGTACCCAATGCCAACGCGCGCTGGTATTTCCAGACAATGGCCTACGACAAATCGCTCTCCACGGCATATAAGATGTCGCAGATCGTGGCCAACAAGCCCCTGATGGTGCAGCCCAATCTGCCGCGATTCCTCCGTCATGGCGACCGCGCATCGGTAGAGACACTCGTGATCAACAATTCGGATGACGATGCCATGATCACAGTATCCACGGAGTTGTTTGATCCAACTACAGGCGAAGTTGTAAGCCGCGGCGACACTACTATCTCTGTCAGTGCCAATGCTCAGGCCAAGGTAAGCACAGCCGTAGCCGCTCCTCTCAATGCCTCGCTTCTCGGCTTCAGAGTCAAGGCCACCAACGGCAAATTCACCGACGGCGAGCAGTCCTATCTCCCCATCCTTGCTTCCGTTACTCCCGTCATCGACACTTATCCCTTCTATATTCCGACCGACAGCACCGACTTTGAAATGCAGTTGCCGGTGATTCCCGACAGTTCGCGCGTCACACTCCAGTATTGCGACAATCCTATATGGTACGTGGTGACCGCACTTCCCGGCCTCACGGAATCAGGCTACAATAGCGCGCCGGCCGCCGCGGCAGCATTGTTCAGTGCGTCGACCGCCTCCGGACTGCTGAAGAAGTATCCGCAGATAGGCGAGGCCCTGCGCCAGTGGGTGGCGGGCGACGGCTCCGACTCCACCCTCGTGTCGATGCTCGAACGCAACTCCGACCTTAAGACGCTCTTGCTCGAAGCCACGCCCTGGATTCAGGACGCCAACTCCGACACCGAACGTATGCAGCGGCTTGCCCTGCTGCTCGACCGGAAGCAGATCGACGCATCAATAGCTCAGGCTATCGAAATCTTGTCGAAGCTCCATGTCAAGGGTCACGGCTGGCGCTGGATAGGTCGCTATGAGCGTCCGTCGATGTGGGCCACATCGTCGACCCTCTCGATACTCGGACGCCTGCGTGCGCTCGGCTTCATGCCCGACAGCAAAGCGCTTACCACGATGGTCAACCAGTCGCTCCGCTGGTATGAAAAGCAGACCGAGGAGCAATATCGCAAGTACCCGAAGGGAACTTACAGCGAGTACGTTGAACTTTGCTCGCTGTGGCCGGCCTTCAAGCAGTCGCAGACAGGCAAGAGCCTAACGGCAAAATATGTACAGCGCACTGTGAGCGGTTGGAAAAAACTATCGCTCGGCGAAAAGCCACGCGCAGCAATGCTGCTCAGTCAGTACGGCTATCCGCGCGTGGCCGGGCAGATCATGGAATCGGTGATGGAGTTTGCCGAATCCACCCCGCAGAAAGGTATGTATTGGCCGTCGGTCAACGAACGCAACGGCGACACAATGGCTCAACTATCCATGGCGGCCTCGGCCATGAGCGCACTCAGCGCCATAATGGGTGAAAGCTCACGCCGGTCAGTCGATGCCATAGCCCAGTGGCTTCTTCTCCAGAAGGAGACACGCAACTGGGGCACATCGGCCATAGCCACCGACGTGATAGCGCGCATCGTTCAGGCCACTTCCGGATGGCTCACCAATGCCTCCACTCCTGCTATCGCCATAGGTGGAGAGCCTATCGCTGCCACACCGGCAGAAAGCAGATTGGGATACATCCGCACAGATCTCTCCGGCATGGCACCCTCGGATAAAGTGCTGACAATCGACAGTTGCGGTCTGCACCCGTCGTGGGGAGCAGTATTCGTTCAGTCTATCCGTCCGATGCTTGAAGTAAAAGCATCGGGCTGCGAGGAGATCACGATAGAAAAGAATATCTACGTGAGCCGTGGCGACGAGTTGCTCTCGCCCGACACTATCCGCGTAGGCGACCGACTGACCATACAGCTCACACTGCGCGCCACCCGCGACATGGAATATGTGGCGATCGTCGACGACCGCTCCGCAGCAATGGAACCCGTAGACCAGCTCCCCGGCACCATCTGGTCGGAAGGTCTCTGCTTCTACCGTGAGTCGCTCGACAGCTCAACCCGTCTTTTCATCGACCGATTACCGCAAGGCACTTACCTGCTACGCTACGATGTGTGGGTCAACAATGCCGGCGAGTACACCACCGGCATAGCATCCGCCCAAAGCCAGTATGCTCCCTCCATGTCGGCACACTCAGGCGGTAGCATAATCAAAGTCGCAAGATAAATCCGGATGTCTAAGTATTTGTGCGGGGTCTGTAGCTGATATTACAGGCCCCGCACATTTATTTGGTTAAAAATGGTTAAACACAGAAAAATATTTTAGAATTATGTTGTACAACATAAAAATTCCCTCTATTTTTGCATCAGTTTTTCATGGTATTAGATTTAAGGTAAGAAGATTATTCGTCGTGATGACGGATAATTTTTTTATTTTATTATTTCAGAGATTTTAATTAATTTTGGGGTGGATGTTAACAACAATCCGTCCGCCAAACTTGTTACCATATAAAACTAACTATCATCAACGATTTCAACTAAAACAAAACTACAACTATGGCAACTGACAGAAATCCCTCAGGCATTCCCCACAAGATGCGTTACATCTTCGGAATCATCATGATAATCTGTCGCGTATACACATCG
>CAMWUX010000129.1 GCA_947177605.1 uncultured Porphyromonadaceae bacterium | reverse complement strand
ATCTGGCGGAGATGGCTGCCGGGATGGAAGTTGAGCATCGAGAGTCCGAGGAGCGAGCAGCGCTCCATCTCGTCGAGGAAGGCGGCACGCGATTTCTCAAGTGCTTCAGGATCCGGTGAGCCGAGATTGATGAGGTAGCTGTCGTGAGGCAGAATCTGAGATGGTGTGTAGCCAAGTCGCTCGCAATTGTCTTTGAAGGCTTTGACCTGATCGGGCTTGATAGCGGGGGAGTGCCATCGCGACGGGTTGCGGGTGAAGAGTGCGAATGCTTTAGCACCGATATTGTGGGCTTCAACCGGGGCGTTGGCTACGCCTCCCGAGGTGGATACATGTGCTCCTACGTATTTCATGCGGATATTTGAATTGGGGTTCGTAATTGTGATTGATGCCGACAAAGCTAACATTTTTTCGAGTGAAAACAATCGCCCGAGTGTAAAATCGATGAAATATTTGCGGCATACGCTTAAAAAACACTATCTTTGTAATATAGTTTAATCCAATACCAATTCTCAGCATCCAATGCTCATAATAGGCATCGCCGGAGGTACCGGCTCCGGCAAAACCACTGTCGTAAACAAGATAATCAAAAGCCTGCCTGCCGGTGAGGTGGCAGTGCTTCCGCAGGATTCTTACTATAAGGATTCCAGCCATATACCGCCGGAGGAGCGCAGCAAAATCAACTTCGACGAACCGGCGGCTATCGAATGGTCTCTGCTCGTGGAGCATCTCCGCCAGCTTAAGGAGGGTAAGACGATAGCTATGCCGACTTACTCTTATCTCACCTGCACCCGTCAGTCGGAGACTGTAGAGGTAGAGCCTCGCGATGTGGTGATCGTAGAGGGTATTCTGGTACTCACCGATCCGGTGCTTCGCGATATGCTCGATGTGAAGGTGTTTGTGGATGCAGACGCCGATGACCGTTTGATCCGTGTTATTGCCCGTGACTGCGTGGAACGAGGTCGTACGCCGATGACGGTGATCAACCGCTATCAGGAGGTGCTCAAGCCGATGCACTCGATGTATATTGAGCCGTCGAAGAGAACCGCCGACCTCATAGTGCCGCAGGGCGGAAATAATACAGTGGCCATCAATCTGCTTACCGACTATATAGAGGCTCGTCTGCGCAAGGCCCGTCTGAATAAAGCATAATGGAAGAACTCGAACCCATACAGCAGGAGGAAGCGCCGATTCAGGAGATCCTATCGGAATCCGCGGAGGCGCCTATCGCAGAGGTGAACGATCCGGAGCGCAAGATCGTGCTCCGCACGGAGGGTCTCGTGAAGAAGTACGGTGCACGCACGGTGGTGAACCACGTGTCGATCGACGTGACTCAAGGTGAGATCGTAGGTCTTCTCGGCCCGAACGGTGCCGGCAAGACCACGACGTTCTACATGACAGTAGGTCTGATTACCCCCAATGAAGGCCAGATATATCTCGACGATGAAAATATCACGAAGTATCCTGTGTATCGCCGCGCCCGAATCGGTATCGGCTATCTCGCGCAGGAGCCTTCCGTGTTCCGTAAGATGACGGTGGAGGACAATCTGCGCTCTGTGCTCGAAATGACAGGCAAGTCAAAAGAGTATCAACGCGAGAAACTCGAAACACTGCTCGATGAGTTCTCTCTTCAGGATCGCCGCAAGAACTATGGCGACAGCCTGTCGGGCGGCGAACGCCGACGCACTGAGATAGCGCGCTGTCTGGCCATCGATCCGAAGTTTATAATGCTCGACGAACCATTTGCCGGTGTAGACCCGGTGCAGGTGGAAGAGATACAGAAGGTAGTGCACAAGCTCAAGAGCAAGAATATCGGCATCCTGATCACAGACCACAATGCCAACGAGACGCTCAACATCACCGACCGCGCCTATCTGCTCTTCGACGGCAAAATCCTATTCCAGGGCACATCGGAGGAATTGGCTCAGAATCCGATCGTGAGAGAGAAATACCTCGGTCGCGGATTTATGTTCAATCGTAAGAAATTTGAGTAATCAATCATTAAATATCTACATATTAAACCTCAAAACCATGACAGAAAAAAAGGAACCATTATTTTCGCAATTCCCCCCTGTGACCACAGAGGAATGGCGTGCAAAAGTGGAAGCCGACCTCAAGGGTGCACCCTTTGATAAGAAGCTGGTGTGGCGTACCAACGAAGGATTCAGCCTCCAGCCTATGTATCGCGCCGAGGACATTGCTTCTTTCACCACCACCGACTCGCTTCCGGGTCAGTATCCTTATATCCGCGGCACAAAGACCAACAATGACTGGTTGTCGCGTCAGGAGATCATTGCCGATACCCCTGAAGAGGCCAACGCCAAGGCTCTGGAAGTAGTGACAAAGGGTATCAACTCTCTTGGCTTCAAAGTAAAAGAGGGCTCGCTGAAAGAGGTTGAGGCTCTCCTCAACGCTTTGGATCTGCAGGCTGTGGAAATCAACTTCACCTGCTGCCCGAAGAAGGCCCTTACTCTGGCAGAGAATCTTGTGAAATATCTCAAGGCCAACGATGCCGAGCTTCTCTTCCACGGCTCTATCGACTTTAATCCCTTCAAGCGTGCTCTGCGTCATGGTGGCGAAATGATGCCCGATATGGTGCAGACCACAGTGGAGTTGCTCAAGACTGTGGCTTCGGTACCCGCTCTCAAGGTGCTCGCCGTAGACTCCGTGATGCTCTCCGACGCAGGTGCTTATATCTATCAGGAACTCGGCTACGCTATGGCGTGGGGCGCTTCCTGGATGACCCTGCTCACCGATGCCGGTGTGGATGCCAATGAGGTGGCCCGCCGCATCAAATTCAATATGGGCGTATCGAGCAACTATTTCATGGAGCTCGCCAAATTCCGCGCAGCCCGTATGCTCTGGGCTCAGATCGCCAAGCGGTATGGTGCCGACGAGGATGCTTGCCGCCAGGCAGTACACGCCTCGACCTCACGCTTCAACCAGACTATCTACGACGCACACGTGAACCTGCTCCGCAGCCAGACAGAGTGCATGTCGGCAGCTCTTGCCGGTGTCGACTCTATCACCGTAGTGCCTTTCGACGCTCCTTATACCACTCCCGACGATTTCTCGGAGCGCATAGCCCGCAATCAGCAGTTCCTTCTCAAAGAGGAGAGCCATCTCGACAAGGTTGTTGACCCTGCTGGTGGTTCCTACTATGTGGAGACTCTCACCGTGTCGATTGCCCGCGAATCATGGAAGCTCTTCCTCGCAGTAGAGGAGAAGGGCGGCTTCCTTGCAGAGGTTGAGGCTGGCGAAGTGCAGAAGGCTGTGACCGAAAGCAGCGTGAAGCGTCACACCGATGTGGCTCGTCGCAAAGAGATTCTGCTCGGTACCAACCAGTATCCCAATATCAACGAGACTGCCGCTCAGAAGATCACCGAGAAGCCCGGATGCACCTGTTCGTGCAGTGCGGAAGCTGGCGAAGGCGGTCTGCCCACCACACGTGCGGCAAGTGATTTCGAGGCACTGCGCCTGGAGACAGAGGCTGCATCTAACCGTCCGAAAGTATTTATGCTTACCATCGGCAACCTCGCCATGCGTCTGGCTCGCGCCCAGTTCTCGACCAACTTCTTCGGCTGTGCCGGTTATGAGATCATCGACAACCTTGGCTTTGAGACTGTAGAGCAGGGTGTGGATGCCGCTCTTGAAAAGGGTGCCGACGTGGTGGTGCTCTGCTCTTCCGACGATGAGTATGCTACTCTCGCTCCCGAAGCATTCAAGTATCTCAACGGCCGCGCCGAATTTGTAGTAGCCGGTGCTCCCGCTTGTATGGAACAGCTTCAGGCCGAGGGTATCAAGGACTTCGTGCATGTGCGTTGCAATGTGCTTGACACACTGCGCGACTTCAACAGCCGTCTTCTCCGTCATTGATTGTCCAATCTTCACCATCCATAAAAATCTTAGATAATGAAACCAGATTTTAAGACTATAGATATCGAAAAGGATGCTTTTGCCAAGCAGGCAGCGTCCGTACCCACGGGTGAAGAATGGCTCACCCCCGAACTTATCCCTGTAAAGGGTATTTATACCAAGCAGGATCTCGAAGGTCTCGAACACCTCAACTATGTGTCGGGTCTGCCTCCTTTCCTTCGCGGTCCGTATAGCGCGATGTATCCTCTGCGTCCCTGGACTATCCGTCAGTATGCAGGTTTCTCCACAGCAGCTGAATCCAACGCTTTCTACCGCCGCAACCTCGCTGCCGGCCAGAAGGGTCTGTCGGTCGCATTCGACCTTGCTACACACCGCGGCTACGACGCTGACCACGAACGTGTGGTTGGTGACGTGGGTAAAGCCGGTGTGTCGATATGCTCGATCGATGACATGAAGGTGCTTTTCGACGGTATTCCATTGAACAAGATGTCGGTGTCGATGACTATGAACGGTGCCGTACTACCCGTACTCGCATTCTATATCAATGCCGGTCTGGAGCAGGGTGCCCGCCTCGATGAGATGGCCGGTACTATCCAGAACGACATCCTCAAGGAGTTTATGGTGCGCAACACCTATAT
>CAMWUX010000128.1 GCA_947177605.1 uncultured Porphyromonadaceae bacterium | reverse complement strand
AACTGATACAATACGATTGGGATGGTATCAGTTCGTCGTAAAACATCTCAGTCCTTGCAGGCATCGGTGATCTTTCGGGTAATACGCATGGCGCAGAAGTTGGGACCGCACATCGTACAGAAGTGGTCGTCGTCCTTATGGCTTTCGACATAATACTGACGCGCACGTGCCGGATCGAGCGAGAGATTAAACTGGTCTTTCCAGCGGAACTCAAAACGGGCTTTGCTCAACGCGTCGTCGCGTAGCTGCGCGCCGGGATGCTGCTTTGCAAGATCCGCGGCGTGAGCTGCAATCTTATAAGTTATCACACCGGTGCGTACATCCTCAAGCGTAGGCAAGGCCAGATGCTCCTTGGGGGTCACATAGCATATCATCGCCGTGCCCATCCACGCTATCTGAGCGGCGCCGATGGCAGAAGTGATATGGTCGTAGCCGGGTGCGATATCAGTGGTGAGCGGTCCGAGTGTGTAGAAAGGTGCCTCGTGGCATTTGTCGAGCTGACGATCCATATTCTCACGGATCTTATGCATCGGTACATGACCGGGACCTTCAATGATCACCTGCACATTCTTCGCCCACGCCTTCTCCGTTAGTTCGCCGAGCACATCGAGTTCAAGGAATTGCGCTTTGTCGTTGGCATCATGTATCGATCCGGGACGCATACCGTCGCCGAGCGATACCGCGACGTCGTATTGCGCGAGAATGTCGCAGATCTCGTCGAAGTGAGTGTAAAGAAAGTTTTCCTCATTATGCATCACGGCCCAGGAGGTCATAATCGAGCCACCGCGGCTCACGCAGCCGGTAAGGCGGTCGCCGAGCATATCGGCGTGCGCACGTAGGGCACCGGCATGGATAGTGAAATAGTCGACACCCTGCTGAGCCTGCTCTATAAGAGTATCGCGGTAGAGAGGCCAATCGAGTTTTTCAAGATCTCCACCTACCTTTTCGAGAGCCTGATATATGGGTACGGTACCCATCGGCACCGGACAGTTGCGTATGATCCATTCGCGGGTCTCATGGATATGGTCGCCCGTCGATAGATCCATCAGCGTATCTCCGCCCCAGTAGCAACTCCACACGGCTTTGTTGACTTCCTCTTCGATACCCGACGACAGAGCCGAGTTACCGATGTTGGTGTTGAGTTTCACTAGGAAGTTGCGGCCTATAATCATAGGCTCTGCCTCCGGATGATTGATATTGGCAGGGATTATTGCCCTGCCTGCGGCAATCTCGGAGCGAACGAATTCGGGAGTGATATGAGTGTCTATACCAAGAGCCTTGGCATTCATATTCTCACGGATAGCCACATATTCCATTTCGGGAGTGATCACCCCCTTACGGGCGAGCGCCATCTGCGTGATCTCACTCCCCTTCTTCGCGCGGCGCGGCTTGTATTCCTTCGGGAACCGGATCTCACGCAACTTCGGGTCGTCGCGTCGCGCACGTCCGTAGTCCGATGATATATCGGGAAGCTGCTCTATGTCGTCACGCCCGGCGATCCACTGCTCGCGCAGGCGGGGAATGCCTTCGTTGATATCAACCGTTACTGACGGATCGGTATATACGCCGCTCGTGTCGTAGATGAGTACGGAACCGTTGTCGGTAAGCGATGTGGTACCGTCGGCCATCTTACGGGCCGTTGGGGTAAGATTCACTTTGCGCATCGCCACGCGGACGGGATGGATCTCACCATCCATATAATATTTTTCAGAGCCGGGATAGCTGTGAACGTCGATATTTTCAATTTTCATAGTTTAATCAAGAAATGATGTGAGTGGACTGGTTGATAATGCTACTGAGCTTACAGCACCGAGGCCGGAAAGATAAGCCATTCGGCCGGCTTTGACGGCCATATCGAAAGCACGCGCCATCTCCACCGGATTGCCTGCTACGGCTATTGCTGTATTGACGAGGACGGCGTCGGCGCCCATCTCCATAGCCTCGGCAGCATGGGAGGGAGCGCCCAGACCGGCGTCGATCACGACGGGGAGGCGACTTTCGGCTATGATTATCTCAAGCATCTCGCGCGTCACAAGCCCTTTGTTGCTCCCAATCGGAGCTCCGAGCGGCATCACTGCCGAAGCTCCGGCTTCCTCCAAGCGCTTGCACAGCACCGGATCGGCCTGAATATATGGTAACACCTTGAATCCTTCGGCAGCAAGCGTTTCGGTGGCTTTAAGAGTCTCTATCGGATCCGGCATGAGATATTTCGGATCAGGATGAATCTCGAGTTTTATGAAGTCGGTGCCGAAACATTCGCGGGCCAGTCGGGCTGCTACTACAGCCTCAACGGCATCGCGCACCCCGGATGTATTGGGTAGAAGCTGCACATGCTCGCGGTTGATGTGGCGAAGCATATCATCCTCTTCCTCATTGTCGAGGTCGACGCGCTTCATGGCTACTGTAATCATCTCCGAGCCTGACGCAAGGATAGCCTCCAACATCAGTTGATTGGAGGCAAACTTGCCTGTGCCTACGAAGAGGCGGCTGCCGAATGCCCGTCCGCCGAGCATCAGCGTATCATTTGTTGTTGTCATTTGTGATAATGATTAGGGAGCTATTAATCATTAGGAATACCGAGCAGCATCTCCATCACGTCGGATGTATAGAGTACGGGATCATCGGCATCAATTATGGCACGGGAAATGGCGATCCCGTTCACTCCTGTTGCCATAAGCGGCTTGACATCCTTTTTTGTTATTCCGCCGATAGCGACGATAGGGAATTGAACGCCGGCATCGCGAACCTCCTTCACAAGCTTCTGATAGCCTTCGAGGCCGAGCACCGGTGCGAGATTCTTTTTCGTGGTAGTAAACTTATACGGACCGACGCCAAAGTAATCGAGATCCTTTCCTTTATACTTAATGATATCTTCGGCGGTATTGGCCGTAACGCCTATGATCGCGTGCGGGCCGAGCACTTCGCGTGCCTGCAGAGGATCCATATCCTCCTTGCCGAGATGCACACCCGACACTTTCAATTCATTGACCAACTCCACTCGATCGTCGATAATGAGGAAGGTGTCCGTCTCACGGCACATCGGTATCAGTTCCATAGCCACCTGACGCACTTCGTCGTCGGTAGCATCTTTCATCCGCAACTGCACCCAACGGCAACCGCCTTCGATTGCCATCTGAACTTCTTCCGCGATGCTGTATTTATCGCTTGCGTCTGTAATAAATTGTAACATAATATATTATTTATTTTAATTATCTATAAATCGCCGGAGAGCACCCAGCACTGCATATCCGCTGAAATTGTAGTCGGCGAGCAGATCCACACGCTCGGGTGTAATGCCGCCGAGAGCGATGACCGCTACATTGGTAATCTCATCGAGCCTACGCAACTGATCGGGAGTAAATCGCGAAGTGTACCCGATCTTCGAAATGCTGTCGAATATCGGGCTGAGTGTGGCATATTCAATTCCTTCCAGTCCGGTCAACTCATCTATGGAATGGCTCGAGCAACTTACCTTGCCACGATAGCCGGCCGGAGCCGCCGGGCAACGCTTGTTGAGATGCACGCCTCCAAGGTTGAAACTGTGAAGAAGATCGAAATGCCCATGCAACTTTAAGCGCGGATGCAGATGCGCCGGTATCGCCTCAATGAGATTGCGCATATCACGGAGCGATGCCCCGGGATGGCGCAGATGCACATAGTCGAAACCTCCGGCCAATGCCTGTCGGATCAGTTGCGGCTCATCCGGTTCGATAAGTTCGGGCGTTATCGCTATTTTCAGCGGTCGGTCGGTCATCCTCCGTAGAATGCTTTAATTATTAATATTTTGTCACCATCGGCCAACACTTTTGTTGCGTATTCGGACTTCGGTATAACTATATCATTGAGCGCCACTGCCGTAGCGGCGGGATTGATTTCGAGCAATTTGAGGAGGTCACCTACAGTGGCTCCATCGCCGATATGATGCTCTTTCTTATTAACGGTTACGGTTATCATAAAGTTGGTATTTCATGTGTCGTGGAGCAAAGAGATGATTCACCGGGCCATGACCACGGCCGGTGACAACACGGGCACCAGCTCCGAGCGCTTTCGTCACGTAGAGCTTGCCACGCATACAAGCATCGACAATATCAAAGCCGAGCGCAAGATAGCAAGCTATGGCTGAAGAGAGAGTGCAGCCTGTGCCATGGGTATTGCGTGTATTCACGGCATCGGCCGTCAGCACTACCGCATCCTCCTCCCCTTCGAGGTAGAGGTAATCGATCTTGTAATCTTCGCGCGAAGAGTCGCCGCCCTTCAGCAGTATATTGCGGCATCCAAGCCCACGAAGAGCCTTCACCTGATCCGCGACATCATCCGATTGCGCAAGCACTGCGGCTTCCGCAACATTAGGGGTCACAAGCGTAGCGATGGGAAACAGATGCTGCTTCATGACCTCGACAGCCTCTTCATCGATCAGGCGTGAGCCGGAGGTCGACACCATCACCGGATCAATCACTACACGCTCGGCACCATATTGAACAAGGGTATCGGCCACGGTCGCTACGATCTCACTATCGTAGAGC
>CAMWUX010000127.1 GCA_947177605.1 uncultured Porphyromonadaceae bacterium | reverse complement strand
CATATGATATTAATTGGTTGTTTGATATTTCTCGGTGAAACGTAATTTTTTGGTGAAACATTTGAGCCTGTGCGGCTTTACGAGTGTAAAGTTAGGAAAAGTGAGCGGTTGGATTGGCTTAATTTATGTTAAAAATTCATTACGACGCTAACTTTTATCCATATTCCTGTGTTCTCTATGTATAATTACTATTTGCATTGTGTTTTTTTCATGGTATTAGATTTAAGGTTAAAGAAAACACCGGCTGTCGTGAGACAGCCGGATTTCCTTTAGCTGAGTGTTGTGGCCGCCCCGATGGAGCGGCGTTTTTATTCTCCGCACATTGGTTCAGAAAGCATTCTCCTCACCACGCAAAGCATTGTAGACGGTGCGAAACATTATCTTGATATCGAGCCAGATATTCCAGTTTTCGATATACCATACGTCGTGTTCCACCCGGCGTTCCATCTGCCAGAGTTCCTCCGTCTGGCCACGCAGACCGTTGATCTGCGCCCAACCTGTGATACCGGGCTTGATATAGTGGCGCACCATATATTTATTAATCAACTCACTATACTGCTTGGTATGCGCCAGCATGTGCGGGCGGGGACCTACCACAGACATATCGCCGATAAATACGTTGATAAACTGCGGCAACTCGTCGATCGAGCTATGGCGCAGAAACTCACCTATGCGGGTCTTGCGGGCGTCATTCTTGGTTGTCTGCGTCTTGTCGGCCTGTTCATTCACCACCATCGTCCGGAATTTGAAGCACTTGAAGGTACGTCCACGGTAACCAGTACGCTCCTGACGGAAGAATATCGGCCCGGGCGAACTGAGTTTGATAGCTATTCCGACCGGGATCAGCACCAGCGGGAAAAAGAGCAGAGTCAGCGACGACACGGCTAAGTCGAAAGCGCGTTTCGCCACACGGTTGCTCACATCAGCCAGCGGCTGACGCATCACACCGAGCACCGGCATCGAACCGATGGCAAACATCTCGTAGTTGCGGGGCAACATACTCACCAATTGCGGCACAATATATACCTGCACCACGCAATCCTCAGCTATACGTATCACCTCTGCGCGCTCCTCCTGCATCGATGCATCGAGCGTACAATATACCTCATCTATCTTTTGCTCCTTGATATACGCCTTCAGATCGGCAATAGTACCACGATACAATTCGGGAGCAATATCATCGGTAGGGGCAACATCAAACACGCCGCTGATCGTGTACCCGAACCCAAGGTCGGAGCCCATAATCTCACACAGGCGTCGGGTCGTAGGATTCGAACCGACGATCACGATGCGGCTATAGTTGCGCCCTCGGCGACGGAAGTATTTTATGATCAGACGCGAGAGCACCCACCAAAGCGGCAACATTATCACCAGCAGCCCGTAGAAGAGTGCCATAGCCGTCCAGGATATACTGCCTATCTCCAGAAAATACAATCCGCAGATAAATACCGGGGCGTGGAGCAGCAGCGCCTTGATCGACGCCGACACCACATGCTCCATCGCTATCGATCTCGATGTCTGCGTGTGGCGCAGCAGATAAGCCGCCGGCAGATAGGCGATATTGGCCATAAGCCACACCATTCGCGCATTCTCGAGCACGAACGATGGAGCCAGCTTTGCCGTAACGGCATAGGCGATGTTGATGATCATGAAGTCCGACAGCGTCAGTATCACTTGGATATACTGTCCGTATCGTCCTCGTTGGTTAATACTTGTCATATAATAACAATGTAGGGTGTACCGGATGCGGCACAGACTACTGCATTTGCGAATCGATGTACTGGATCTTCTGTTCGATCTCGGCTATGTCCGATTCCAGACGGCGGATATTGCCCTGCAGAGTGCGGAGCATCGATTCGCCCGACTTCGACTTCGAACTCAGGAATCCGAGATTATTCTGATATGTCTTGAGTTCCGACTTCTTGGCCTCGTAGGCACGCATCAGGCGGTCGCGCTCACGCGATATCTTGGACCGGTCGCCGCTCTCTGCCTGGATAGCAGCCTCGAAAGAAGCACGGCGGCTGCGGGTCTCGCGCACGTCGTATTTATCAAACAGGCGCCCTACCACCTCACGGTATTCATTGTGCAACTTATCCTTTTCTGCGTAGGGCACATGGCCGGTCTGCTGCCAGCGTGCACGCAGTTCGTTGAGCTTGGCTATGGCATCGGCGCGATCGGTATCGGTGTCGGCCTGAAGGGCGGTCAGCTCGGCCACAATCACCTTCTTGGCTTCGAGATTGGCCTGCTCAGCCTTGCGCACACCGCTCGTAGCCTCCTTCTTACGGTTGAAGAATGTATCGCAGGCGGCAAGGAAGCGGTTCCAGATAGCATCACTCTGACGCTTGGGCACAGCGCCGATCGTGCGCCATTCCTTCTGCAGCTTGATGAGTTTATCGGACGTAGCCTTCCACTGAGTCGATTCCATCAGCGCTTCGGCCTGCTCACACAGACGGGTCTTGGCCTCCAGATTGGCCTGCTGAGTCTCCTTGGTCTCGGCGAAGAATGCAGCTTTGGCGGCGAAGAAAGCATCGCAGGCAGCGCGGAAGCGGCTGAAGAGAGCATTATTGCTCTTGCGCGAAGCATAGCCCAGTTTCTTCCACTCCTCCTGAGCCTCAATGATGCGGGCTGTGGCATTGTTCCACGAGCCGTAACCCTTGAGCTCACCCAAGTCGATCGACTCTATGCGCTCACAGAGAGCAGTCTTGGCGACTTCATTTTCCAGTTCCTGCTTCTTGCGATCCTCGAAGTAAGCCTGATATTTTTTATTTACCACAGCCGAGGCATCTTTAAATTCGGCCCAGATCTGCTCACGGTATTCCTTAGCCACGGGGCCTACCTCGCGCCATTTGTCGTGGAGATCCTGCAGACGCTTGAAGGCGAGCACCACGTCCGGCTCTTCGGCCAGCTCTCGGGCTGCTTCAAGCAGAAGCTGCTTCTCGCTGAGATTCTTCTTGAAATCATAATCACGTAGCTCCTTGTTCACCTTCCACTGATCGTAGAAGAGTTCGATAGCCTCCTGATAGGACTTCCATATCTCTGTGGCATATTGCTGAGGCACTTCACCGATAGCCTTGAACTGATTCTGCAGTTCCTTGGCCTGAGGATAGTGGCGGTTCACATTGTCGGTATCGGCACTCATCGCATTGAGTTCGGCAATGACGGCACGCTTCTGCTCAAGATTGGCCAACTGACGTGCCTCGATACGCATGCGCAGCTCCGCCTTCTTCTCCTTGAGTGCGGCGAGGAGCGTGCGGAACGTCTCTTCATCTGCATCGGGTTCGGGAGTGAATGTCTCAGCCTCGTTGCCTGCAGCCACATATTCGTCGAGTTGACGGCGCAACTCCAGATTGTGAAGCAGATAATACTGCTGCTTGAATCGGTTGAGCAAGTCGGCGGCAAACTCACTGTCGGCTTCGAGCGTAGCCTTCATCTTTTCGAGAAGATCGGCCTTCGATGCCGGTAGTTCGGTTTCTGACTGAGATTCCTCCTCGGCCACCACTTCTACTTCTTCGATCTCTTCTTCGATCGGAGCAGCGGCGGAGTCTTCGGTGCTAACGGTTTGGGCGGCATCGTCGGCAGATGCGGCGGGGGCGTAATCCTGATTCTTCAGATCAGTGTCATTGTCAAGCATTTCCATTGTAAGAAATTTAGGTATTGGTGCATTGGGGCGACCACTTAAGGGCGCCAAGAGAATTTGTATAAGACCTCAAAAATAGGTAATTTTTTTCAAACTTCCATACATTCAGCTCACAAATCGTTTTTCGGACGATATTCAGCACCGTAAGCCCGAAGAACGAGAATACATTAATAGATGTTAATCAGGCCACTTGCCACTATACACCGCACCGCATATCGTCCGATAGCAAAATGCAACTATTCTGCGCTGTTCACTGGCAATAATTAGCATTCAAACACCTTTGTACAGCAATTTTGCGTAAAATAATGTTAAACGAATGAATTTTATTGTCGATATATTTGGTGGCGCCGCAATAAGTATCTAAATTTGCATTGTGTTTTTCATGGTATTAGATTTAAGGTTAACTAAGGTTGATTGTCGGGAGACAATCAATTTTTTTTGCACCTTCCCCAAAACACCCATAAACGCCCAACTCACATCAATATATTAAGGAGAGGCGCATCAATTCGGTATCTTTTTCTATCTTTGCACTCGGCAATCATGCCGCAGTCATCATCATTCAGCCGTATGTTTGAAATCATAGCCAAGTCCCGGTTCTCCGAGCGCGTAGTTTGCCTCATCGTCAAAGCCCCGATGATCGCACGGTCGCGCCGCCCGGGCCATTTCGTAATAGTGCGTGTAGGCGCAGGAGGCGAACGTATCCCCCTCACCATCGCCGACGCCGATCCTGAAGCCGGTACCATAATGCTTGTGGTGCAGAACGTAGGCGTCTCCACCGAAAAGATCTGCGCCCTCGAGCCGGGTGAGTGCTTCACCGATGTAGTGGGCCCGCTCGGACAGCCCACCAAGATCGAGAAGCGCGGCACGGTGGTGTGCTGTGGTGGCGGCGTTGGCGTAGCTCCCCTGCTCCCCATCATCAAGGCTATGA
>CAMWUX010000126.1 GCA_947177605.1 uncultured Porphyromonadaceae bacterium | reverse complement strand
CAACTTCCTGTTCCAGGACGGCCGGTTCGTCTACAAGCACGCTGTAACCGATATGCTCGAATCCTCGCTCGACATCTGTCAGCGCAACGGGCTCACGATGGACGACGTAGATTGGCTTATCCCCCACCAGGCCAACCTCCGTATCATAGAAGCCGTAGGCTCACGTGCAGGCATCGACCCCGAAAAAGTACTCGTCAACATCGAATACCGCGGCAACACATCCGCTGCTTCGATTCCCCTCTGTATCGATGAAAACAAGCATCGTCTGAAGAAGGGCGACAAGCTCGTGCTCACCGCATTCGGCGCCGGTTTCACATGGGGCGCGATGTATGTGATCTGGGACCTCTAACAAGGCCGTTCACACCGCTCCGAGCAAAAAAAACACACTTCGATAGCATCTTTTCGGGTGCTATCGTTGTTGTTTTTATAAAGCAACATAACAAATTCAAGAATATGACCACTCCACACAAAGCCGGTTTCGTAAACATCGTAGGCAACCCCAACGTAGGTAAATCCACCCTGATGAACGACCTCGTAGGCGAGCGCCTGAGCATCATAACTGCCAAAGCCCAGACCACACGCCACCGCATCATGGGTATCGTCAACACGCCCGAATATCAGATCGTATTTTCCGACACCCCGGGTGTACTATCCCCTAAATACAAACTACAGCAGAGCATGCTCGACTTCTCCGAAGGTGCCCTCACCGATGCCGACGTATTGCTCTACGTCACCGACGTAGTGGAGGATCCGACCAAGAATGCCGAATTCCTTGCCAAAGTAGCCGGGGAGACAGCCCCCGTACTCCTCGTAATCAACAAAATCGACCTTGTAAAGAATCAGGCCGACCTCGAAGCCATCGTCGACCGTTGGCGCGCACTGCTCCCCAACGCCGAGATCTTCCCCACATCGGCACTCGAGCACTTCAACGTCAGCAACATCATGAGCCGCATCGTAGAGCTGCTCCCCGACTCCCCGCCCTACTTCGGCAAGGATGCACTCACCGACAAGCCCGCACGCTTCTTCGTCACTGAGATCATCCGCGAGAAGATACTCCTCAACTACGACAAGGAAGTACCCTACTCCGTAGAAGTCATCGTAGAGAAATTCGAAGAGAAGGACAATGCCATCCACATCATGGCAGTCATATACGTAGAGCGCGACTCGCAGAAGGGCATCATCATCGGCCGACAAGGCTCACGACTCAAAAAAGTAGGCACCGAAGCCCGTCGCGACATCGAGACCTTCTTCGGCAAACGCGTATTCCTTGAGATGTTTGTCAAAGTCGAACCCAACTGGCGCAACCGCGACAATAAGCTCCGCGCCTTTGGGTATATCGAATAAATCCACTAACTTTGTGTAACTCATAGCCAAAAACATAATTCCTCATCATGGGACAGATGATAGCAATCGTAGGCCGACCCAACGTAGGTAAGTCGACCCTTTTCAACCGCCTTACAGAATCGCGCACAGCCATCGTCGACGAGACAGCCGGCACCACGCGCGACCGCCAATATGGCCGTACTCAGTGGAACGGCCGCGAATTCTCAGTCGTCGACACAGGCGGCTGGGTAGTCAACTCCGAAGACATCTTCGAAGAAGAAATCAACAAGCAGGTAGAGCTTGCCATCGAGCAGGCCGACGTGATCCTCTTCGTAGTCGACTCCATGAATGGCGTCACCGACCTCGACGACCATGTGGCCGAGATACTGCGCCGCGCCCGCAAGCCCGTCATCCTCGTAGCCAACAAAGTAGACTCCAATGAGTGGCTCTACAACGTGCCCGAGTTCTACGGCCTCGGCCTCGGAGACCCGTATCCCATCTCAGCCGTCAACGGCTATGGCACCGGCGACCTCCTCGATGAGATCGTGCGCCGTCTGCCCGAGGAAGCCGATGGGGACGACACACCTACCGACAACATCCCCCGATTCGCCATCGTTGGCCGACCCAACGCCGGCAAGTCATCGCTCATCAACGCATTCATCGGAGAAGATCGACACATCGTCACCGACATCGCCGGCACCACACGCGACAGCATCTACACCCGATACAATAAATTCGGATTCGACTTCTACCTCGTCGACACTGCCGGCATCCGCAAGAAAGCCAAAGTCAACGAAGATATCGAATACTACTCCGTGATCCGTAGCGTGCGCGCCATCGAGGCATCCGACGTATGCATCCTCATGATCGACGCCACACGTGGCATCGAAGCACAGGACGCCAACATCTTCTCCCTCATCCAGCGCAACAAGAAAGGACTCGTGGTATGCGTCAACAAATGGGACCTCGTGACCGACAAGTCCGAGAAAGCCATCAAATTCTTCGAAAACGCCATCCGCGAGCGCTTTGCCCCCTTCACCGACTTCCCCATCATCTTCGGCTCCGCGCTCACCAAGCAGCGCATCTACAAAGTGCTCGAAACGGCCGTCGACGTCTACAACAACCGCCACCGCACCATCCCCACATCGCAGCTCAACACCCTGCTCCGCGAGGACATCGACGCATACCCGCCGCCGGCCAACAAAGGCAAATACGTGAAGATTAAATACATCACCATGCTGAAGGATGCACGTGTACCCACATTCATCTTCTTCTGCAACCTGCCTCAGTGGGTCAAGGAGCCATACCGCCGCTATCTCGAAAACAAGATTCGCGAGCACTGGAACTTCACCGGCACCCCCATTCAGGTATTCATGCGCGAGAAGTAGCATCCTCCGCTTCCAACCACTCTTCCCTTAATCACTATGAACACCGAATTGATCACCACCATCGTCGGCTGGTTGGCCAGCATCTGCATGGTGCTCGGCTACCTGCCGCAGGCGTGGCACACCATCCGCACCCGCAACACCGACGGGATAGCCATGCCCACATTCCTACTGTTAGGCGCCGGAAGCATATTCTTCGTGATCCAGGGCGTATTGCTGAGCAACTGGCCTCTGGTAGTGACCAACGCTATCACCACCATATCTTCGGCCATCGTATTCGGAATCAAAGTTCATAACGACCGTCGCAGATAGGCCTCACTTGGTATTGTCGGGGCAAATCACTATATTTGCCAAAAGAATACCCAACACAAGCCAATCAGCCATGAAACGATTCCTATTCACCGCCTGCCTCACCCTCGCTCTCGTTCCGGCATTCGCTCAGAGCGTAGAGCCCGTAGGCTACGACGATCCCATCCTGGGCGCATACCGCTCCTTAGTATTCAACAAAGGCGACTTCGGATCCGGATACTACCGCATCCCGGCCATCGAGACACTCCCCGACGGCACCCTCATAGCCGTAGCCGACAAGCGCATAGAGTATCTCAGCGACCTCCCGGGCAAAATCGACGTCGTATGTCGGCGCTCCACCGATGGCGGCCGCACATGGAGCGATTATATCACCATCGCCGCCAACGACAGCATCGGAGGCTATGGCGATCCCGCACTCATCTACGATCCCAAGCACAAGAAGCTTGTGGTAGTCTGCACCCATGGCAACGGCCTATGGCAGACCACACCCGGCCACATCACAGTATTCACATCCGCCGACGGCGGCCTCACATGGTCCGAATCCCTCGACCTCAACCCCATGCTTTTCGCGCCAGGCAACATCGACGCCGTGAGCGCCTTCGCGTCATCGGGCAGAGCCATCGTCACCAAGAGCGGACGCATCATCTTCGTGCTCGTCACCCGGCGCGACGGAGTAGAGAAATTCCCCTGCTACGCCATCTATAGCGACGACGGCGGAAGCACATGGAAGATTTCCGACACACCCGTCACCGACGTCGGCGACGAGACCAAGATCGTGCAGCTCCCCGACGGCACCCTCCTCGCAAGCATCCGCAACCGGTGGGTAGGCGACCGACGAGTATCGCGATCCACCGACAATGGCCGCACCTGGACCGTAGTCGAGCCCTTCGGTCTTCACGACGTAGCCTGCAACGGCGACATACTCTCATACCGCTACGACGGCACCGACTACCTCATCCAGTCGCTACCCGACGGCCCGTGGCGCGACAACATCACCCTCTACGCATCAGCCGACGGCGGTCGCACATGGCCCAGGACCTATCGCGTATCGCCCGGTCCCGGAGCCTACTCCGCAATGACCGTGATGCCCGACGGATCCATCGGCGTACTCACCGAAGAGGGAGTCCACGACGTCGACTCACGTCACCTGCAGGGCTACCGCATCTGGTTCACCCGTGTTCCCATCGATTTGCTTCTCAAATGACACATCCACCGCAGCGATGACCGTATCACCACGCCATACAGCCGACATCGTCTCCCTCGCCACAGCCATACTCGCGGTGGCTGCCGGATTGCTCGGTGCGCTCGGCGGATGGTGGATGGCCGGGCTACCGCTGTCGTGGATACTCGCTTCCGTCGCCATAGTAGTGAGCATCATCGCCATCATCAAGCGCGAGCGTCTGCGCCTCGCGCTCCCCGCCCTGCTCCTCGGCATCATGGCCGTGGGACTTCCATATCTGTTTTCAGAAGCATATCTCTCCAATGGTGTCGATGCCATAAGCCTCATGGCACGATGGATCGCCACCTCAGCTTAATTCCAAAATTCACCCCTCTACCCAATGGCCAAGAAAACC
>CAMWUX010000125.1 GCA_947177605.1 uncultured Porphyromonadaceae bacterium | reverse complement strand
TTGTTCTCGATAATCAGCTGACTTTGTTCTGATTCATTATGTCGAACTCACGTTACTTACTTCCGAATACATTTACGATATGACCTTTATAACACCCGTACTTACACTACTTTCATCCTTCATATACACCGGTGCCACTGCGCCGACTCCTACTCTCGATTTCTCCACCAACTCACTCCACTGCCCTGCTGTGCCATACTGCATGGCATTGCCCGAGCAGGAGACTGTCGACTCCGACACCCTCTTATTACAAAAAGCCGAAGAAATCACCGACATCGCATCCAATCTTTTAGGAAAGCGCTACGTGTGGGGGGCGAAGGGACCCAATACATTCGATTGCTCAGGCTTCACCGGCTACGTGTTCGGTCAGGCAGGCATCACCCTTCCGCGCACTTCACGGATGCAGTACAATCTGGGCGAGAAAGTGGCCGACAGCGAGCTTCAGCCGGGCGACCTGATGTTTTTCAGTTCTCCGCGCACCCGTAAGGGCGTAGTTGGTCACGTAGGAATTGTAGTCGACGTCGACGATTCCACCGGTCGCGTCACCTTTATCCACGCATCCACAAAGAAAGGCATCACCTATCAGACCTTCCCCGACGGAGGATACTACACACGCAACTATATCGGCGCCAAGCGGATCCTCACCGAAGAATATATATCATAAAAGAAGCGGCCCCACACGAGGTCGCTTCTTTTGGTTTTCTCCGGAGCCACAGTCTTACATGGCCGGAGTGTAAGGCCATGTATGCAAAGCGGCATATTCGGCATCGAAGATCATATTGAGTACGTGGGCCAGACGCAGACCGCCACGTAGGAGTTGCTTCTCTACCACGGGAGTCCACTGCGCAACTTCATTGTACATCAGATTGGTACCTGCGGGAGTATTATTGTAGACCGAAGCAGCGATGTAGACCGTTTCCTTGGCCCAGTCGTCGACAGTACCGTCTATGAGAGATTCTTCTTCGGCAGGCGACACACGGTCGATCTGCTCCTGCCAGTCCGAATAGCCCCACTTGTGTCCCGACTCCACGATATTGCTGTCCCATACCGAATGAAGGTTGGTGTCACGACCAAAAAATTTCACCTTGGTGCGGTTACCGCCCAAGTCGGTAGCGTGTCCCATGTGCATCGGCTGATGCATATCACCGACAAGATGCACAAGTATCTTCATTGCGAGATTGCGCTCCTCAGCCGTAGACTTCGGATTCATCAACACCTCCATACGGCTCTTAATACCGGTGACGACATCACCGGCAGGATTGACGCCCATTTCCTCATAGCGCACGCCTTCGTTTACGTTTTTGTAATGCCACGTCTTGGTATACGCATATTCGGGAGTGTGGGAGGCATTGTCGAGCCAGTTGGCCCAATATACCATCGACATACCGTCGAGTATCGAATCTACAGCTGCAGCCGTGGCAGGAGTAAGATGTTTTTCAGCTATATAAGCGGTGACATCATGACCTTTCTGGCTCCACGCCCAGCCACTCAGAGCCACGGCAAGAGTAATGAGGGAAAATGAGAATCGTTTCATATATTCGTTGAATTTTTCGTTAGGTGTAAGCAAATTTACGCATTTTTCACCGATATGTGATTTGAAAAATGTAAATTTGTAGTCTATTACGGCTCCGTGGGCTGCCTATAACACCAAACCGCCATGCAGAAAGTACGTCCGAAAAAAGCCTTAGGCCAGCATTTCCTCACCGACGAATCGATAGCGCGCCGCATCGCCGCCACTCTTCGCGAAGTATCGGATCTACCCGTACTCGAGGTGGGACCCGGTATGGGTATGCTCACCCACTGTCTGCTCGACGAGGGCCTTGACGTGCGCGTGGCCGAAATCGACACCGAGAGTGTGGAGTATCTCCGCCGCGAATACCCCGCGCTTGCAGCAGAAGGCCGCATAATCGAAGGTGACTTCCTGCGTATGGATCTCGCCGAAGCCATACCGGGAGCATACAAAATATCCGTGATAGGCAATTACCCCTATAATATATCATCCCAGATATTTTTCCACATTCTCGACTACCGCGACACGGTAGCGTGCTGCTCAGGCATGCTTCAGCGCGAAGTGGCAGAGCGTATCGCCGCTCCTGCCGGCTGCAAGGCGCGCGGCATACTGAGCGTATTGATTCAGGCTTGGTATGATGTGGAATACCTCTTCACGGTAAGTGAACACGTGTTCAACCCGCCGCCGAAGGTGAAGAGCGGCGTGATACGCCTTCGCCGCAACGGGCTCGATAATCTCGGCTGCGACGAACGCCTGTTCAAGACCGTAGTAAAGACCACCTTCGGGCAGCGCCGCAAGATGCTTCGCAATACCGTGCGTATGCTATTGCCGGCCGGAGCCGCGCTCCCGGAGTCGGAGATGCTGCAGATGCGACCCGAAGACCTCACCGTCGACCAATTCATCCAACTTACCAATCTGATAGAGGCTGCGCAGAAATCATGAAAGAATTCACCCCTGAATATCTAGACCGGATAAGGAGCATCATCCAAAACGGCGACACCGATCAGGCGCGTCACGAACTTGAGACGCTCCACCCCGCCGATATTGCCGAGCTCTATCAGGAGCTCAATCTTGCGGAGGCGGAATTTCTCTACCGCCTGCTCGATAGCGAAGTAGCTGCAGACGTGCTGATGGAGCTCGACGAAGACGATCGTCGCAAGCTCCTCGAAGGTATGTCGGCCGACGAGATCGCCAAGCAACTTATCGACCATCTCGACACCGACGACGCGGTAGACATCATTCAGGAACTCGACGAGGAGGACCGTGACGAGATTCTCTCCCACATCGACGACGTGGAGCAGGCCGGCGACATCATCGACCTTCTGAAATACGATGAGGATACGGCCGGCGGTCTGATGGGTACGGAAATGATCGTGGTCAACGAGAACTGGAGTATGCCCGAGTGCATCAAACAGATGCGTATGCAGGCCGAAGAGCTCGACGAGATATACTACGTGTATGTGGTCGACAACGACTATCGCCTGCGCGGCATCCTTCCTCTGAAAAAACTCATCACCGACCCCTCGGTGTCGAAAATCAAGAATGTGATGGAGCCCGATCCTGTGGCAGTAAAGGCCGACACACCTATCGACGATGTAGCTCTCGACTTCGAGAAATACGACCTTGTGGCGATGCCTGTAGTAGACTCCATCGGTCGTCTGCTTGGCCGCATCACCGTCGACGACGTGATGGACCAGGTACGCGAGAATGCCGAGCGTGACTATCAGCTGGCATCCGGTCTGTCGAGCGACGTAGAGACCGACGACACCATCTTCACCCAGACCAAGGCACGTCTGCCATGGCTTCTTATCGGTATGATCGGCGGTCTGGGCAATTCGCTCATCCTTGGAAATTTTGAAGCCGGTATTCAGGCAGATCCCACTCTTGCGCTGTTCATACCGCTGATAGGCGGAACGGGCGGTAATGTAGGTACTCAGTCATCAGCTATCGTAGTGCAGGGTCTGGCCAACGGCTCGCTCGATATCAAGAATGCCGCCAAGCAGCTATTCAAGGAACTCGGCGTAGGTCTGATCAACGGCTGCATCATCTCCCTTCTGGTGTTCGGCTACAATTTCTTCAAACTCGGCCCGGGCCATATCACCACTACCCTCGCCGTATCACTGTCGCTGATGGCTGTAGTGCTCTTCGCTTCCGTGTTCGGCACATTCGTGCCCCTCACACTTGAGCGCTTCAAGATCGACCCGGCATTGGCCACCGGCCCATTCATCTCCATCACCAACGACATCATCGGCATGGTGATCTACATGATGATATCCTCCGTCCTTCTCGCCTCCATCGGTTAAACGTAAACGCAGACTCAAAGTAAATCCCGGAATCGGACTGCTGCCGACACCGGGATTTGAAATGTGTGGTCGCTTCGTCGCCGACTATTATTCGGCGAGTGCGGCGGGAGCTACGTATGTGCGTGCGCCAAGCTCCTGATCGAGCATATAGATACCCATACCGTTGTCGCCGATGAGGCGGAACTTGTCGATGAGCTGGCGGCAATTGTCCTCCTCCTCAACCTGCTCGCTGACGAACCAGTTGAGACGGTCGCGGGTAGCGTAGTCGGATTCCTGCTCGGCGAGGGAGTAGAGAGCGTTGATCAGAGCAGTTACCTTTGTTTCGTGAGCCAGAGTGGCTTCGAAGGCTTCGAGCGGAGTAGCCCACTCGGTAGGCACGGCATCGATAGCCTTGAGCACTACACGGCCACCGCGCTGATTCACATAGTTGATGAAGATCTGAGCGTGAGCCTGCTCCTCCTGAAACTGAATCTTAAACCAGTTGGCGATACCGGGACGGCCGGCAGCCTCGAAGTTCATAGCCATCGAGAGATAGAGATAGGCCGACCAGAGTTCGGCATTAATCTGCTCGTTGAGAGCGTCTTGAATCTTTTCTGAAATCATAGTTGTTTCTGTTTTATGTAGTTTTACTTATAGTTTTACTTCTATAATTCATAATTCATATTTTGTTATTGAGGGATCATAGGGATTTATATCTTTTAGTCTGACATCAAAAATAAGCATCTCCATAGGTCCGACGTCGGCTTGAGGCAAACCTTCCGCGCCGTAGGCAAGTTCGCCGGGGATATAG
>CAMWUX010000124.1 GCA_947177605.1 uncultured Porphyromonadaceae bacterium | reverse complement strand
TCTTATAGCTGTAGGCCGCCCACATTTTATCGCCGTATGAGAAGTGCCACCACTCGTTAGGGAAATTGACAAAGCCGGCATTACGCATTACGCGACACAAAATATCTCTGTTGCGTTTCTGCTCCGTCGTCAAGTCGGGGCTGTCCGTAATAGTCCTGTGGTTGAATCCCAGATATTCGGTTCCCATATCGAGCGGAGAACCGTCGGGAGCGCACAGCGTACAGTCAATGGCTCCACCGGTCTGATGACCGCCGGTATCGCTACCGGTGATGTTTGACACACGACTGTCCAAAACGGACTGCACTTTAGCCTCATCATACTCGGGATGCTGCGATCTGATAATGGCGTACTCGCTGTTGCGGCGGCTCAATTGAGTATCCTGATCGCGTAATACCTCATAAATCCCTAATCGATAGCCCTCTTTGTGTAACGCTTCGTCGACTTGATATAGCTTGGCAATCAAACCAGTTCGGCCATAGGCAAACGCCTCGTCACCCAACAGGATGAAATCCGTCCCGGACACAGCCACTATCGGCTCGCCGCACTCTACAACCCGCACCCGGCGCACAGCCTCCTTGGGCAATACTTTGCGGATATTCAGGCGAACTAACAGTATATTAATCAATACGCGTATATTCATATCGCAAATATAGCAATTTACATCGGGAATGTAAAAAACAACGGCGGTGAGCCAGAGACTTATGGCCCACCGCGTCGGTATATTTCAAACGTAAGATAAACGCTAGACTTATTTCAGATACTCGTTGAAGAATACCTCGATAGCGTCGAATGGGATAATATCCATCTTGTCGTAGAGATCGGTGTGATTGGCTCCGGGCACGATGAGAAGCACTTTGTTGTTTGGAGTGCCGGGCACCCAGTTTTCGGTCAGTCTCTTATAGGTATCATTACTGAAATATAGCGAGTGAGCTTTCTCTCCGTGGATGAGCATCACGGCATTGCGGATCTCGCCGGCATACGTGAGCAAGGGCATATTCATGAATGGTAGCGGCGAGGTGGCATTGAATCCGCCGTTGGAGTTGAGCGAACGCTTGTGATATCCTCGCGGGGTCTTGTAGTAGTCGTAGTAGTCAACTACAAACTGCGGAGCGTCGGCCGGCAGCGGATCGACCACTCCACCGCCGAGGGTATAGTAGCCATTGCGGGCGTCGGCAGTGCGCTGTGCCGCCAACTTTTCACGAAGTTCGTATCGCTGTTGGGGTGTGGCGGAGTCGAAGTAACCATTGGCATTTACACGGCTCATATCATACATCGTGGAGGCCAGTGTAGCCTTGATGCGGGGATCGTTGGCAGCTGCATTCACGGCCAGTCCGCCCCATCCGCAGATACCGATTATGCCTATCCGATCGGGATTTACGTCGTCGCGGGTGAGCAGATAGTCCACTGCAGCGCTGAAATCCTCGGTATTGATGTCGGGCGATGCCACATATCGGGGTGTGCCGCCGCTTTCGCCGGTGAAGGAGGGATCGAAAGCGATAGTGAGATATCCGCGCTCGGCCATCTCCTGGGCATAGCGACCCGACGACTGCTCTTTGACGGCACCAAACGGTCCGCTCACGGCCAATGCCGGCAACTTGCCTTTGGCGTTCTTGGGGATGTAGAGATCGGCTGCCAGCGTTATGCCGTAGCGGTTGGGGAATGTCACTTTGCTGTGGTTGACCTTGTCGCTTTTGGGGAATGTCTTGTCCCACTCTGTAGTGAGTGAGAGTCGTTGGGTTGAGATAGTGTTGTAAGTGTTAGCCATTGTAGTTGGTTCGGTTGCAGATATCGTGGCTGAAAATGCAGCTGCGAGTATCAGGGTTAGGAATGTCTTGTTCATCTGATTTTCGTACTCGGTCGAAGAATATTTTCTCACTACAAAATTACAATATCGACGGCTTATGTATGTTACCAGTCTTACCTGTAGATATACCCGGAATACTTTTTCTCACCGTCGGAAGTTGATTCTTTGCCTCACAACCACTACCTTTGCCATCAAAGACAATCGCGATTATGGAAATCTACGAAGCTGATACGATAGACAAATACAACAAATATTTCGGATTTGAGACACGCCATCCTCTGGTGGGTATAGTGAAATTCGACGGCGATACCGGACGCGCCAATCACTGTATGCACTTCGGATTCTACGCTCTCTTCCTTAAGAAGACCAGCGGCTGCAAGATCAACTACGGCAAGACGACCTACGATTTCGACGACGAAACGGTAGTGAGCTTCGCACCCGGGCAGACCGTCGGGATCTACAACGTAGAAGATGGCCCGGCGCCCGAAGCGATAGGACTGCTCTTTCATCCCGACTTCCTGCATCGCACTCCTCTGGCTCAGAAAATCAGCCAATACTCATTCTTCTCTTACGCCTCCAATGAAGCTCTCCACCTCTCGGCTGAAGAGCGCGAGATCGTGCAGGACTATGTGTCGAAAATAGCCCGTGAACTTCAGCATCCGATCGACCGATTCTCCAAATCGCTGATAATTTCCAATATCGAAGTGCTGCTCAACTATTGTATGCGATTCTACGAACGCCAGTTTATCACGCGCGAAGAGATGAACAACAGTACCATGAGCCGCTTTGAATCACTCCTCGACGAGTATCTCGACAACGGAAAGGCGACCGATGACGGCATACCCACGGTGAAGTATTTCGCCGACAAGGTGTGTCTGTCCTCCAACTACTTCGGCGACCTCGTGAAGGCAGAGACCGGCAAAAGTGCAAAAGAATACATCCAGCTCAAGATGCTCCAATACGCCAAGAGCGCTCTCCACGATCCGCGATTAAGCACCAAGCAGATAGCCGAGAGAATCGGATTCCGCTATCCGCAGCATTTCATCCGCTTCTTCAAGAAGCAGACCGGCGTGACCCCGAGGGAGTATCGCCTTCAGATAAATTAAAGGCTATTGAGCAGCTCCAGTTTACCGTCGGCAATAAGTTTCAGAATCAGTTCGCCGAAGAGAGTATTCTGCCACGCGAACCACGGACGCGTGAAGTTGGCCGGATCACCCTTATGAAATGATTCGTGGATGAATCCCGTGCCGGCATCCGTATCCATAATCATCTTCACGCAGGCGGCTGTCTCCTCATCATCAGTCGATGTCAGAGCCTTCATGATTATACTCATAGGCCATATCATATCGTAGCCCACGTGTGGACCGCCGATGCCTTCGCCTGCGGTACCCTTGAAGAAATAAGGATTGGACTCGCTCCACACCATCCGGCGAGTATTCTGATATATCGGATCTTTGGCCGAGACGTCGGTAAGATACGGAAGTGACAATAGGCTCGGGGCATTGGCATCATCCATAAGCAGATGATTGCCGAAGCCGTCGACCTCGAATGCATAAACCGGTCCGAACTCGGGATGATCATACACGGCATACTCCATGAGGGCGGCATCGATCTCGCTTGCAAGGGCTGTGCACTCCCCTGCGAGATCCATCCGTCCATTCACAGTAGCGAGTATATCGGCAGCCTTGCGCAATGCTGAGACGGCGAAGAAATTAGAAGGCACAAAAAATTGGAGCGAAGTGGCATCATCCGACGGGCGAAACGACGACACTACAAGTCCGCAGGGGCGTACCGGGGTGCCGAGACCGTTATTGCTCAGTGTGTCAAATGAGCGATCGGTAGAGCGCAGGAAGCTGTATGGGCCGTTACCGTCAAATCGCTGCTGCTCACGCAGTGTAGCAAGAATCTTACCCACAGCCTGAAGCCATTCGTCGTCGAAGATCGAAGCATCGCCAGTGCGTTTCCAGTATTCATACGCCAGCCGTATCGGATAGCATAGCGAATCGATCTCCCATTTGCGCTCGTGGATCTCGGGCTTCATCTCCGTGCGGTCGCTCATCCACTCACTGCCTGTGGGGCCAAAATTGAAGGCATTGGCGTATGGATCTATATTGATACACTTGATCTGGCGACGTATCACCCCCTCGATCAACCGGCGCAACGCCTCATCGTCGGCAGCGAGCTGGACGTAGGGCCACACCTGAGCGCCAGAGTCGCGGAGCCACATGGCGTGAATGTCGCCTGTATATACAAAAGTATCAGGCTTGCCGTCATCGCCGATACTGAAATGCACCGTGGTGTCGAGCGTATTAGGAAAGCAATTCTCAAACATCCATGCCAACTTAGGATTGGTCAACAGCGTCTTCACGCGGGCGATTTCACGCTCTACCGTCCTCGATTCAAAGAGACGTTCGGATTTCTTCGGACGATACGTCTCCACATACTGCTCCGGCAGTGCCGTATTGTCGGCCGGACACGTTTCGCCCCGGGCACTTGTAGCCATTACCATTACCATCATCACTATCGGGAGGATTGTATTCAATATCTTCATATAAGTATTTTATAACTTTAGTTTTACGATCAAGCACCTCGGTCAACGCAGTCAAATACAACATTTTCGGTCGCACCGGTCTGCTTCTCATCAGTAATTATTAATTAAAATGCAAATTTAACGCCATTTACGTCCTGCTTCCAAATGAAATTTCCAATAAATTAGTTACTTTTGTCACGAAACCATAATACTTAACCATCATGACAAAAATTTTCACCCTCCTTTGTGTCGCATTCGCCTCCGCAATCTCATCCAACGCCACCGTATTG
>CAMWUX010000123.1 GCA_947177605.1 uncultured Porphyromonadaceae bacterium | reverse complement strand
AGGTAGCGGTCGACGTCGTTGAAATCGCTGATGAGCATATCGGCCCAGAATACAAAGCGGTCGAACTCGATATCGCTGTCGGTAATCTTGCGGTATTCGCTGAATAGCGTAAACAGCATATCGTAGCGGGTGGCTTCGGTGAGATCGGAGAGTGATGATGTGAAGTCTGTGATATTGCTTATCTCCGGCATGAGGACGACGGAGCCGGAGAGCTCTTTTCTCAAATAGTCCTCAAAAAACAGTCCGCTTCGCTTGTTGGGAAATATGAAGCAACATCTGTGAAGCCGATCTCTTTCATTAGCGGCATAAGCTTTTGCAACGAGTTGAAGGAAAGGCGTCATCGCGGCACAAGTAGAATTATTACTTTAATGGCAACGTCGAAGTTAACGATCTTGCCGTTGCCGTTGGCGAGAATGTCGGTTTTGGCTTTTTCGAAGGTTGCAATGAGCTTTTCGACATTCTTCTCGGTGATGAACCGGGCAAAACGGGATGAGAAGGTGTTTTCCTCCGAATTCATATAGTTGAGTTCGGGATGACCGAGGCGGTAGACAAAGTTCTCGCGCATCAGGCGTATGCAATTGTCGTAGAATTTGGCCTCCTTTTCGCGGCCGAGCTCCGTGATGGTCTCGCTCCACGCTTTGAGTTCCTTGACATTGCGCTGGTAGGCCAAGCGCATGAGTGATACAAAGAGGTCGAAATTGAGTTTGGCGTCTTTGGGCTGCTGAAGGATTTCAAATGCCTTAGTCATAACACCATCGGCATTATGAGCCACAGCCATCGCGTCGGCTCCGTTGAGACCGTAGACGGCCGACAGATAATCGGCTATCGTAGAGTCGGGGAGCTTGCTGACCTTGATGCGCTGGGTACGGGAATAGATTGTGGGGAGTATGGCGTCGGGCTTGTCGGATACCATTATGAAGTATGTGTTTTCAAATGGCTCTTCGATAAGCTTGAGCATCTTATTGGCTGCGTCGAGATTGAGCTTCTCGGGGAGGTAGAAGATTACGATTTTCTCTTCGGAGATATGGGATGTGAGCGACAATGAGCGCATCAGGGCAGAGCTCTCGGTGACATAGATGATGGGATTGGCATTTTTCTTTGAAAATGTCGATGCCCACTCATTGAAGTCCATAAAGGTGCGTCCGTCGAGAAATTCGATCCACCGATCGCGGTAATCATCTGAAATCGGAGCGCTCTGAGCTCCATCCGGCTTGACTACGGGGAATACAAAAAGCAGATCGAGATGATTCATCGACTGATGAAGCCGGCAGGACTTACATTCGCCGCAAGAGTCGCCGTCGGGCGTGGGGTTCTGACAATGTATGTATTGGGCAAAAGCGCGCGCCAGAGATAGCTTGCCGACTCCGGACGGACCTTCGAGAAGGAGGGCGTGGGGTATGCGGCGTTGCTGCTTCATCTCGCGCAGGCGGCGTTTGATATTTTCGTGACCCGGTATATCGCTGAATTTCATCGCGTTGTTGAGATGTATTGAAATCGGTTGACTATTGAAATACAAAGATAATGAATTCGGCCAATATTTCAAATATTGTAGATTAGCGTCAAAAAGGCTAATTTTGCAAATATGAAAAGCAAATCAATCATTTATCGGATAATATGCCTGTGCCTGTTGATCTGCCGGTTTGCCATTCCGTCGGATGCTATTGCCGCGCCTCAGATTATGAAAGAGGAGCCGGAAGGGGTGTATTGCGATTCGGTGGATGGCATAAGGGCGAAAGCGATAGGAATATATATAGAAGAAGTGGCTACCGGGAAGGTGGTGTATGATGTAAACGGCGAAGTGCCGATGGTGCCGGCGTCGATCACCAAGGTCGTGACGGCGGCCTCTTATTTCAGCAAGGAGGACATAAACCGACAATTTATAACGAATGTATACCTTGAGGGTGTGGTGTCGGACTCGGTGCTGACCGGCAATATAATAATAGCAGGCGATGGCGATCCTACGCTTGAATCCAGACATTTCAAGGGGCAGGCGGGTATGCCTGATTCAGTTGCCGCGGTGTTGAAACGCCGGGGAATCACACGGGTTACCGGGCGTGTGATTGTAGAACGCCCGGATTGGATCGGCACCACCCAGCCGAAGGGGTGGGAGAGTGCGGACTTCACCTGGGGCTATGGTGCCGGGTATCAGCCGGTGAATTTTGCCGACAACACTATGACCGTAACTTTGAGCCGCAACGAGATGCCGGAGTGTAATCCATGTTCGCCCGGCTCTACGTTTCATCGGATTACCGGTAAGGGAAGCAGAGTGGAACGGAAAAGAGATTCGGCCGAATATACCTTCTCACACTCGGGCAGGAAACCGAATGTGACTACGATAGCCAACGGCGATCCGGAAAGCTCACTCATATATGCTGTGATCAAGAGTATAGAGAGTGAGGGAATCGAACTGGAGGAGGAGGATGTGACTACCGAATCGTCAGAGCGAGAGCTGCTGCTCACCCATAGATCAGCCCCAATGGGTGAGATACTTGAAAGCCTTCTGCTTCGGTCGGACAATATGATGGCCGAGGCCATGCTGCGGCAGTTGGCTCCCGGCGAATCGCGTGCTGATGCATTGGCTGTGCAAAAAAAGATGTGGTCAACGCGGGATATCGATTACAGAGATATCGTGATAGAGGATGGCAGCGGCCTGTCGCGTACGAACAGAATCACGCCATATTTTATGGCTGACGTGCTGATATGGATGCTTGAGAACCGCGATGACTTCATGACGTTTTGCAATTATCTGCCACTGTCGGGCAAGTCGGGCACGCTGCGGTCATTTCTAAAGGATACTCCACTCGAAGGCAGGCTGAGAGCAAAGACCGGCAGTATGAACGGAGTGCAATGCTATGCCGGATATGCTACTGATGAGTTAGGAGTGCCGACGCACATAGTCGTAATAATGGTAAACGGATTTGAATGCGACCGAGCGGTATTAAAAAAGTATCTCGAAAGGGTGTTGATTGAAAAGATTGGCTAACTTTGCAATCGTCAAAATCAAAATAATCATATATGTCAAGTAAGTCAGAACAGTTATTGCCATTGTGCTACGAAATAGAGGGTCTGCTTTGTCTGATCAATCAACGCAATTCGGATGTGCCGGAAGGTGTGTATCAGATGATTAAAGATAAAATCAAAGCGCTTGCCGAGGAGGTAGACGCGCTTACACAGGTCGGTGTCCAGGACGCGGACGATACCCCTCAGGCAGAGGAGATTCCGATGTCGGAAACTATGCCGGAAGTGGAGCCGGAGTTGTCGGCCGCTGATGAAGAGGCCATAGCTGACAGCGCTCTGGAGGAGGAGGAAGAGGATGCAGATCCGGGTGACGCGCCTGCGGTGGAGGAAGTTCACGTAGCGCAGCCCGCAGAGGAACAGCCTAAGAAACGCACGCTCGATCTTCCAGTAATCTCAAAATTTCAGATCAATTACTTCTCTGTGAATGACAGATACCGCTTCAGCAGGGAGCTATTTAATGGCGATATGGCGGAGATGGAGGAGACCCTCGATGTGATCTCCCGCCTTTCGTCGGCCGAGGAGGTGGTGGACTATCTTGCCAATGATCTGTGCTGGGATCCGGAAAGTGATACGGTGAAAGATTTTGTGTCGATAGTATTGTCGAATAAGCAATAAGCTGAAAATGGGTATTCTGTATGTAGTGCCCACGCCGGTGGGTAATCTGTCGGATATGACCCCTCGGGCTGTGGAGACGCTCAAGAACGTATCGCATATATTGGCGGAGGACACACGCACTTCGCGTCAGCTCCTCGATCACTACGGTATAACTACGCCGATGTCGAGCCACCATAAATATAACGAACATGCTACTATAGAGCACGTGGCATCGCGTATAGAGTCGGGCGAGGATGTCGCTCTTATCAGCGATGCCGGTACCCCGGGTATTTCCGACCCCGGCTTTCTGCTATCAAGAGAATGCCGCAAGAGGGGGATAGAGGTGATAACCTTGCCGGGGCCAACAGCTTTTGTCCCGGCGCTGGTGGACTCAGGACTGCCTATCGACCGGTTTACATTCGAGGGCTTTCTGCCCCAGAAGAAAGGGCGCGAGACGCGACTTGCTGAAATAGCCCAAAATGCCGTAACGACGGTAATATATGAGTCGCCGCTCCGTCTGGTTAAGACACTGACTTCTCTGGCCGAGCATTGCGGCGCGGACAGGCAGGCAAGTGTGTCGCGTGAGATATCAAAGTTGCACGAGACTACCTGCCGCGGAACACTTGCCGAACTTATAGAGCATTTTACAGCCGAGGTTCCCCGAGGTGAGATCGTAATAATTCTCGGGCCAAAGGAAAAGAAAAGCACAGAGCATAAAAATAAATATCGCGAAACTGAATAAATGAATTATTAATATGAAAGTTAGATTATCTCACTGGGCTGTACTCCTATGTGCAGCCGTTATGATCGGATGTAACGACGGAGGCAAGAACGCTACAGACCAAAGCAGTCATGCCAGCAATAATGACGAACCGCTTACCGAGGCCCAGGCTCAGGAGCAGCTCATAGATCTGTTTAACAAGATATCTTCGGATATGGATCAGATCAAGGGACTGGAGCGTCAGATGGATGGCGCGTCGACAGATGGTGTGACTCCCACTGAAATTCAGATTGATATTCAGACGCTTCAGGCTGAGCTCGATGCCCGTCGCGCAGAGGTTGAGGCTCTGAA
>CAMWUX010000122.1 GCA_947177605.1 uncultured Porphyromonadaceae bacterium | reverse complement strand
ACAGATGAGTATGATGCGGGGCCAATCGGGCGGTTACTACGTAGTCACGCTACTCAACGAGAATCCGGTAAGGCTTCCCGGATTGCCTCTTTACGCACCCTGGCCACAAATGCGTGAGTATCTGCTTGAAAAAATTATTTGAAAAAAACGGAGCCAAAATTTGGAGGATGATATTTTTGTAGTACCTTTGCAGTGTTGTAGTCAACTACAACACCAAATCACCAGGCATAACCACAAAAATATTATCCATAATGAAACGCATCTCACTACTTCTGCTTACGCTGCTCGCCGCAGTAGCTTCGCAGGCCGCCCTGCTTTGGAAGGTGACCGCACCCGGTTGCGACAAATCATCGTACATACTCGGCTCACACCACTTAGCTCCCGCTTCCACCTTAGACGCATACCCGATGCTCGACTCCATACTTACCGCATCTGAGATGATGGTGTGTGAACTCAGCGCCGACGAGATGAACAATCCCGCACTGGCGTCGTATCTCCAGACACGCATGATGGCTCCGGCCGACTCCACGCTATCGAAGGTGCTGAATCCGACCACATACGCAACTCTCGATTCTCTGCTTCAGCACTACGGTCTCGGCTCAGCCGCCGCATACGAACCGATGAATCCTATGGCTGTAGGTACTGTGATAGAAGTATTCACACTTATGAAAGAGATGCCCGAACTGATGACGAGCGTCGGAGTAGACAAGTCCATGATGGCTCTCGCCACGGCTGCCGGCAAGAATGTGACGGGACTGGAGACTGTGGAGCGGCAGGCCGAGATACTTTACGGTATGCCTATCTCAGAGCAGGCCGCAGCACTTGAGAAGTTGCTGTCGTCACCTTCCGAGATCACCGGGAAATCCCGCGAAATGTATGACCTCTATTCAGCAGGCGACATCGACGGACTCTATGCCCTGACACACTCATCAATGACACCAGAAGAGGAACGGCGGCTGCTCACCGATCGCAATAGCCATTGGGTCAATTTTCTCCTTACGCTACTGCCCACAAGTTCGGTGATGATAGTAGTGGGCGCAGGCCACCTCGGCGGTCCGCAAGGACTACTCCAGCTGCTTCGCGACAACAAATATGAAGTGACACCCATATCACCCAACGCATTATGATAAAGATTACAGACCTCACCTATTGCTACAACAATTCGCGCGCAGAGGCACTGAGCCACGTCGACACCACGATAGGCCCCGGTATACATCTGCTTTTGGGCGAAAACGGTGCCGGCAAAACCACTCTGCTCAGCCTTATAGGGGGATGGCTCAAGGCACGTCCCGCCACCGCCGTGGAGATCGACGGCATACCGACTGCCGACCGCGAACCATCGGTAATGTCGCAGACATTCATGCTCACCGACGACACCGTGTTTCCATTCAATAGTATACGTCAGATGGTGGAATATCACTCCCCCTTCTATCCCGGCTTCTCGTGGGAGACGCTTACGGAGTGTATGAAGGCGTTCGGTCTAAGCATCGACCAGCGCATCGACACCTATAGCCTCGGTAACCGCAAGAAGGCTATGCTGTCGTATGCCTTAGCCCTACATACCGACGTGCTGCTCCTCGACGAACCTACCAACGGGCTCGACATAACATCGCGCCATACACTGCTCGAACTTATGGCGCGCTTCTGTGAGCCGGAACAGACCGTAATCGTGTCGACACACACGGTAATGGATCTCAAGAATCTCTTCGAGAGTGTATTGGTGCTTGCCGGCAGCCGGCTCGTACTCTCCGCTTCAATAGCCGAGATAGAGAGCAAAGTGGCATTCATTGCCGCCAACAAGCCGCATCCGCAGGCCTTGTACACTCGCCCGTCGCTCGGCCGCCTTGAAATGATCGTGCCCACCGCCGTGGCCGGACGCCCGTCGCAAGTAGATTTCACCTTATTGTTTAACGCACTGCAGTCGCCCTCTCGCGCCGAACTGCTCAGAATACTTAACTCATGACTACATCCGCCACCCAATCACTCCCTGCCACCGACCGCTTCTCGTGGCGCCGCGTCGGCTTGGTAGCACGCTACTATTACAAGCCGCTCAAGCGCCCGCTCATTATCTTCCCGCTACTCTCGCTCGCCGTAGGTATCTTCTCTCTGCTGTCTATGCGCTACAATATAAGTCTTTTCTTCGCGGGGACACTCTCGACGATTCTCTCCTTCCTCTACTACTGGAGTCCGGTAGTGTTCAATCGCGTGGAATCGAGCCAACTCACCACTACACTTCCCTGCCGATGGTCGGAGCGCGCCACATTCGTAATGCCGGTAGCTCTTCTTGGTATGCCGCTGCTGATCTTTGGTCCGTCGTACGCCCTGAGTGAACTCGGCACTTACCTCTATCCCGACACCTACACATCGCAGCTTGCGCGCCTGGGTGCCGAAGACACTACCTTTTTTCCCGATTATATAGCAATATCCCTGAAGGTAGTGATGGGGCTCATGCCCTTCTCGGTATCGCTGTATGTGATATACCGTGCCCGCAAGAACCGTGTACTTAAAGCGATATTACTAAGCGTGGCAGCCATGATAGTCGAAACTATAACTTACGGAGTGATAATAGGTCTTATCGTGATGGATGCCGTGAAACCAAACATCACCGGTGATACTGAATTCACAGGGATCCACATGGATCAGATGCTGGACGGCAGCCTATATACAGCCTGCGCCGTCGGAGCAGTAGCACTGATATTTATTGTGCTTACGATCCGTAGGTTCAAAACTACACAGCTGTCATGATGGAGTTTTCGGAGTCACGCCCCATATATATGCAGGTGGCCGACTACTGCTTCACGTGCATAATGACCCACCGCTGGGCTCCGGGGGAACGTATGCCGTCGGTGCGTGAGCTGGCGGTAGGGCTAAGCGTCAACACCCACACGGTACTGAAAGCGCTCGACTTTCTGCGCGATCTGGGTGTGGTGGAGCCACGCCGCGGATTAGGCTTCTTCCTCACCGAAGATGCCCCGGGACGTGTGATGCAGGCCAAGCGCGAGGAATTTTTCGCCACCGTGCTCCCCGATATTTTCGAGCGCATGGATGTGCTCGGCATCACCCCGGAGGAGATAGCTGAAGCCTATCGCAAGCGCAAATAGCAGAACTTTTTAATCATATCGGGCGTTGTAGGAGTGTACACACACTTAAGACACACCCGATATGATTACCGTTATCTACTGCCACCCTTATCCCGGAAGCTTCAACCACAGCATCCTCCAGTCCGTAACCGATCTGCTCAGCGCCCGCGGCGATGAGTACGACGTGATCGATCTCTATGCCGAAGGATTCAATCCGGTGCTCGACCGCTCCGGCCTCGCACTTTTCTCCAAAGGCGAATCCGATGATGAGATGGTAGGACGCTATCAGCTCGCCCTCACCCGCGCCAACAGCGTGATATTCATTTTCCCTATCTGGTGGGGTATGATGCCGGCGATGCTCAAGGGATTTATCGACAAGGTATTCCTCAAAGGCACTATCTACGACGATACTCCCGAGGGCGGTATGCTCCCCTGTCTGAGCATCGACAAGACTACCGTAGTGACCACTTCGCAGGCTCCCACAGCCATGATAGAGCCTTTCATTCAGGGCTATTTCATCCCCAACGTACTTAACACGGTAGGCATAAACAATGTGACGTGGCTCAACTGCGATCAGGTCAAGACCGGAACTCCGGAGCATCGCAAGGAGTTTATGGCCGACGTGCTTGAAGCAATCGCAAAGTAGGCTCTACCATATCGCAACGAGCGTCGAGACGCACCAGATCGGTGTAGCGGCGCATCCAAGTGAGCTGCTTCTTGGCATATACGCGCGTATTCTTGGCAATACGCGCTATCGCTGTATTGCGATCCATCAGGCCGTCGAAGCAGGCAAACATCTCTTTGAGCCCCACGGTATTGAGCGAATTGAGACTACGCATGGGATATACGCGGCGCGCCTCATCCTCAAGGCCATCGGCCACCATACGGACGACACGCGAGTTGATACGGTCAAAGAGCATTTCGCGCGGCCACTCCGGCGCTACCATCAGCACATCGAAATCCCGCGCCTGCTTCTCTTTACCAAGCAGCGATGAGTAGGGCACTCCGGCTTCGAGGCTTACCTCTATGGCATGGATAAGACGTCCGTGATTATTGAGATCCACACGGCTATAATAGCCGGGGTCAACATCGTGGAGCCACTGCTGCAGCGCCTCAAGTCCGTGCGTATGAAAAAATTCGACCACACGGGCGCGGGTCGCGTCAGGCACATCGGGCAACCGGTCAAGTCCGTTGATGACGGCATCGATATACATCATCGAGCCGCCGCAGAGTATAGCCACATCGCTCTTGCACCACATCTCGGGGAGCAATGCAAGCACTTCCTGCTCGTAGCGCGCGGCGCTGTAAGGCTCGTCGAGAGATGCGATACCTATGAAGTGATGGCACACACGACTCAGATCATCGGTCGTAGGGGCGGCCGTGACTATGGGTATGTCGCGGTAGATCTGCCTCGAATCGGCTGAAATGATGTCGCAACCAATCTTCTCGGCCAGATCGAGAGCCAGAGCAGACTTACCGGAAGCCGTAGGCCCGGTGATCACGAGGAGCAGTCGGCTCATCTATCGCTCTGCTACTATGCGGGCTATCTCTACGATGACTTTGGTGGCCTTCTCCATCGAGGGGATGGGAACGAACTCGTATCGACCATGGAAGTTGAGACCGCCGGCAAAGATGTTGGGACACGGCAGTCCCTTGAAAGAA
>CAMWUX010000121.1 GCA_947177605.1 uncultured Porphyromonadaceae bacterium | reverse complement strand
TTGTCGCCTACAACTACCGCTTCGAGATTCACACCGAGCTTCGTTGCCAGTTCGCGGCCTTTGGTGAGGAGTTCGAGGCTGACGTCGGCTACTTTGCCTTCATCAAACTCGCAATATACTATGAGGTTGTTTTGATCTTTCATATCTGAGTGGATTGTGATGTTGATGGAATAAAGCGAAGTATCAGCCGATGGTGTGGTTGGCGATAAGTTCCTTCACGAGTTGCTCGAGCTGTTCGTCGTTGTTTTCGATTCGGCGACTTTCCTTAGCTGTGAATACTACGTTTTCAATCGATTTCACCTTGGTGGGGGAGCCGGGCATACCGATCTGCTCGGGATCTGCCTCCACGAAAGCTGCGCTCCACTCTGCGATATTCAGATAAGGACGCTTTTCGATGAGTGACTTGCGTGTCTCGTCGAGAGCGTTCTGCTCGGAAGTGGAAGCCGCATATTTGTATTTCTGCAGAAGCATAGCGTTGCGCGGGCGACATTCTGCTGCGCTACCGTTCACGGTCACTACGCATGGCAGGGGAGCCTTCACAGTCTCGATACCATTCTCCAGACGGCGCTTCACTGTGATATCTTTCGGAGTGATGTCTACGATTTCCTCTGCGTAAGTCACCTGAGGCAGACCGAGCTTTTCAGCGATCTGCGGACCTACCTGAGCGGTATCACCGTCGATAGCCTGACGGCCACCGAGGATCAGGTCATAGTTGCCGAATTTTTTTACTGCCTGTGCCAGAGAGTAAGATGTGGCCAGGGTGTCTGCGCCGCCGAGTACTCGGTCGGTGAGCACAATGCCGGCGTCTGCTCCGCGGTACATAGCCTCGCGGATCACTTCCGATGCACGGGGGAGACCCATCGTAAGCACGGTGACGGTAGTGCCGGGATTGGCTTCTTTGATGCGAAGAGCCTGCTCGAGAGCATTGAGATCTTCGGGGTTGAAGATGGCGGGAAGGGCAGCGCGGTTGATGGTGCCGTCCGCTTTCATTGCATCTTTACCCACATTGCGGGTGTCGGGCACCTGCTTTGCGAGTACAATGATGTTGAAACTCATATGATTATAGTTTTAAATTATGTGAACGGTTAGTTTATTTGGCCACAAAGTTAATAAAATTATCCCAAAATGCCGAACGTTGTGGCATAAATCCTTATCGGCTATCTTATTTTAAGTTACGGCGTCGGCGCAGAATGTAGAGCGCGTAGAGTGTCACGATGGTGAAGCACCCCAGCGGAAGCACAAACGACACATTCACAGCCGGAAGCCAACCGATAGTGCCGCAGTCGATGATCATACCCTGCAACGGGGGCATCAGAGCTCCGCCCACGATTGCCATCACAAGGAATGCCGCGCCGAGCGAAGTATCGGTCTCCTCTACTTTTTCAAGCGCGATACCATAGATGCTTGGAAACATGATCGACATAAAGGCGCTTATCGCCACAAGAAAATACAGACCTGCAATGCCGTGTATAAGTATCGTGGCTGCCGTACACCCCATCGCGCCGATGCCAAACGCCGTCAGCAGCCGGGCCGGACGGATATACTTCATCAGATATGTGCCGATGAATCGGAAGCTGAGAGCCAGTCCCATCGCTACGATATTATATGTTTGAGCTGTAGCCTTGGAGATACCGAGCGCGTCGGCATATTGGATGATGAATGTCCACACCATAATCTGCGCAGCTACATAGAACACCTGCGCCACTACACCCCACCGGTAAGGCTTGTTATGCCACAACCGGGCGAGTGTATGGCTGAAATTGATCTTGTTCTCGTCGTTCTGCACGCATGGCATCTTGGCTATGGCTATGATAATGAACATCATCAGCACCACAAGTCCTATTGCCACGTATGGGTCGCGGATCACGGCCAGATCATGAGCCCTCTCCGCCGACGTGAGTGTAGTATGTATGAGTTGTCCGGCGGCATCGCGCTCGTCAGAGATAAGATTGGGCAGGATGATAAACGATGCCACCCCCATACCCGTGAGCGAACCTACAGGATTGAAAGCCTGAGCGAAATTGAGTCGGCGTGTCGAAGTCTCCTTGCTGCCGAGCGACAGTATGTAGGGGTTGGCAGTAGTCTCTAAGAATGCTAGACCGAATGTAAGCACATAAAGCGATATGCAGAAAAACGAGAACTGCTCGAATGCCGCCGCCGGAATAAAAAGGAATGCACCTACCGCATACAGCCCCAGACCGAGCAGTATACCGCTCTTGTAGCTGTAGCGCCGGATGAAGAGTGCTGCCGGCAGAGCCATAGTCGCGTAGCCGCCGTAGAAGGCAAACTGCACCATCGATGCCTGCGCCGTGGATATGTTCATTATATCCTTGAACGCAGCCACCAGTGGATTGGTGATATCGTTGGCGAAACCCCAGAGGGCGAAGAGTGAGGTGATAAGGATAAACGGCACCA
This sequence comes from uncultured Porphyromonadaceae bacterium, assembly GCA_947177605.1. Lineage (GTDB taxonomy): Bacteria > Bacteroidota > Bacteroidia > Bacteroidales > Muribaculaceae > Paramuribaculum. The sequence continues at coordinate 2,334 of CAMWUX010000121.1, read as the reverse complement.
GATAGCGGCGCTCTACAAGTCGGCGGGGATTGGTTGTCATGGTTTTAAGGCTTGTATTTGCATTTTGATATTGCCGAGTGCGGTTGCTTCCGCAGGCCCGGCTTCCACATTAAGTCCTGTTGACTGGGCAGTGAGTTTGTTCAGCAGATTGTTTTTGCTGCCACCGCCGATGATGCGCAGACGCTCCACGGGGCGGGGGAGTATGGCGTTCAGACCCTTTATGGCCCGGGCGTAGCGGCTCGCCAGCGAGAGCAGCACACAGCGCACTGTGTCGCCATCTCCGTCAGGCGCGGGTGCTCCCTGCTCCGAGAGTAGCCTGCGGATTTCCGCTTCCATATTGATGCCGGAGCGGGCGAGGCGCGGAGAGTCCACATCGATCCTCTCTTTATATGTCGAAGCCTCGGCCTGCGCTATCAGAGTGGGATAGTCCGCCGGTATTCCGGCGCGCTCCCAGTCGGCCACGAGATTCTGAAGTATCCATAGGCCGGTGATATTCTGAAGAAATGTGATACGGTGGTCGGTTGCACCCTCGTTGGTGAATCCTTCAAGGCGTGCCTGCTCGGTGAGAATTGGCTCGTCGACAGTGACTCCTAAGAGCGACCACGTACCTGAACTGAGGAAGGCAGTGGCGCCTTCGTCGAATGACGGGCATACGGCTGCGGCACTGGCGGTGTCGTGGCTCGCCACTGCCACTACCGGTATCTCGTAGTCCACACCGATATGGCGACGAATCTCCTCGGTAAGCCATCCGCGTATCGTGCCCGGTTCCACGATCGGACCGAAAAGTCGGCGGGGCAGACCGGCCGAATCGATCACACGGTAGTTCCAGTCGCGGGTACGCGCGTCGATAAGCTCCGATGTGGTGGCAATCGTGTATTCCACATTAATATTACCCGTGAGGAAGTAGCTCATCAGATCGGGAAAAAACAGCACCGCTCCGGCTGCATCCATAAGCTCCGACCGCTTGGCAAGTCGTGCCAACCTGTATAGCGAGTTGATATCCATTATCTGGATTCCGGCCTCGGCGTAGTGGTCCGGCTTCGATCTTTCGGCGAAATATTCATCGGCGGCTCCGGTGGTCGACACTTCATCGCGGTAGCATACCGGTAATTGAAGAAGTTCTCCTTCACGGTCGAGCAGGCCGAAGTCCACACCCCACGAATCGATACCGATACTCCGGATATGATACCCCTCGGCCACAGCCTTGCGCACTCCCTCTATCATCTCGGCGAAAAGTGAGGGTAGATCCCAGTACACGTGTCGGCCGAGCTTCACCTGTCGGTTCGCAAACCGGTGTATCTGATGAAGCTCTATATTACCGTCGGCATCTGTGGTGCCGGCCATCACGCGGCCCGAACCGCCGCCGAAGTCAGCGGCTATGTAAGCGTCGCGGGCGCTCATTTGCCCTCCTTCCCCAGGAAATACGAATCGAGGTCAGCTATTTCAGCCGGAGTGAGCGGATCCACATTCTTACCGCACATCACGGCTATACGGCAACCCATCTCGAAAAACATCGCGCGTTCGAAAGCCTGATCATACGACGCACCGCACACCACCTGCCCGTGTTTATGGAGCATCGCCGAGTTGTGGTCAGTGAGAGCCTCTACCACGTGCTGTGCCAGTTCCGGCGAGCCGGGACGGAAATAGGGGATATGAGGAATCTCCTCACCCACATGGAGAGCCATTTCGGCAGTGAAATTCAGATTGCGGGGAGCATCGGCCATACAGGCCACGGCAGTGGCGTAAGGCGACTGGAAGTGCAGCACCACATTCACGTCTGGACGCTGTCGCATCACACCAATGTGGAATACCGATTCCATTGAAGGCTTTACGCCATTAAGGATTTCACCGGTCGACAGGCGGCACACCGACACACGATCTGCCGTGAGTTCGGGAACCCACGACCCGGTGCCTGAGAGCAGCACTTCGTCCGAGTCGGGCACACGCCACGACAGATTGCCGCTTGAGCATATAGTAAGCCCGGGGGCGCCTACTCGGCGCGCCTGGGCTACGAATTCTTCAATTTGCGATATCTTTGCCATATGGACTTATTTGTATATAGGTCCGTAGTTCTTGCATGCGCGGTAGTCGGCACCCTCCTTATCCATGCCGAAGGCGTTCCATGCAGCGGGACGGAAAATGTCAGCTTCCGGTACATTGTGCATGCACACCGGTATGCGGAGTATCGAGGCGAGGGTGATCAGGTCGGCGCCGATATGACCGTATGAGATAGCACCGTGATTGGCACCCCAGCAGTTCATCACCGAATACACATCCTTGAAAGGCGCGCGCTCGGGCATCAGACGGGGAGCTAAGCATGTGGGAGGCCAGGTC
>CAMWUX010000120.1 GCA_947177605.1 uncultured Porphyromonadaceae bacterium | reverse complement strand
GCGAGGGGCTGTCGGAAAAGAAATCGATCGTCATATACAACAAGGACTGGCACAAAGGCATAATCGGTATCGTGGCCTCGCGCCTGACTGAACTATATTATAAGCCGTCGGTGGTGCTGACTCTGGCCAACGGACTTGCCACGGGGTCATCGCGCTCGGTTCAGGGGTTCGATATCTACAAGGCTGTCGACTCCGCACGCGATCTGCTTGAGAACTTTGGAGGCCATCCTTACGCTGTAGGCTTGTCGCTCAAGGAGGAAAATATTCCGGAATTCACCCGACGGTTTGAAGAGTTTGTGAGCAATCACATTCTGCCCGAACAACTCGAGCCGCAACTCAAGATCGACGCTTTCATTACTTTCTCGGAGATCACGCCCGCATTTATAGCCACTCTGCGTCGCTTCAATCCGTTTGGGCCCGGCAACACCAAACCGGTGTTCTGCGCACGCAACGTGATGGACTTCGGCACAAGCAAACTTGTAGGTAAGAACCTGGAGCATATCAAGTTTGAACTCGTTGACGATACTTCGGGCAAGGTGTTCAACGGCATTGCATTCAATATGGCCGAACATTTCCCATACATCCACGAGCGCAAGCCTTTCGATATCTGCTTCACGATAGAGGACAACAAGCATCAGAGCGCAACTTCGTCGATCCAGCTGCTAATCAAGAGCATACACATCCGCCGGTGATGGAGCCCTTAGAGCTACTCCGCAAGCACTGGGGCTACGATTCGTTTCGTGAGCCGCAGGACAAAATCATCGAATCGGTACTCGAAGGCCACGATACACTCGGACTTCTACCTACCGGCGGAGGCAAATCGATCACGTTCCAGATTCCGGCGCTCATGCTTCCGGGGCTTACACTGGTGGTCACACCGCTGATATCGCTGATGAAAGATCAGGTGGACAATCTTATGGCCCGCGGCATCCGTGCGGCCGCTATCCACTCCGGATTGTCGCGCGCGGAAGTGAAACTGGCATTCGACCGATGTGCACTCGGTAAGATCAAAATGCTCTATATCTCGCCAGAGAGACTTCAGACAGAGACTTTCGTTGACAATCTCAGGGCAATGAAAATCGAAGTTAGCCTGATCGTAGTTGACGAATCGCATTGTATATCACAGTGGGGCTACGATTTCCGCCCTTCGTATCTGCATATAGCCACGCTGCGCAAGGTATTTCCTGATGCTCCGGTGCTGGCACTCACGGCCTCGGCGACGGAAGAGGTACGGGCCGACATTCAGCGGCTGCTCCGGTTCCGGCCGGGCTCACGCACATTCAGCAAGAGCTTCTCTCGCCCCAATATCACCTTCGTGGTACGCAAGGCCGACCACAAGCCGGGAATGCTAAGGAAGGTACTCACCTCGACGGCCGGCAGTACGATTGTATATGTGCGCTCGCGCCGGCGGTGCAGCGAGATTGCAGATGAGATTCGCTCATGGGGCATCTCGGCCGACTATTACCACGCCGGTCTGTCGATCGAGGAGAAAAACGAGAGGCAAAATGCCTGGCAGCAATCAAAGACGCGTGTGATAGTGGCTACAAATGCGTTCGGCATGGGTATCGACAAACCGGACGTACGCACCGTAGTGCACCTCGATCTTCCACCTTCGATCGAAGAATACTATCAGGAAGCCGGACGTGCCGGTCGCGACGGTAAGCCGAGTTATGCCGTGATCATCACGTCGCCGGCTACCGACAAGGCATCGCTCACGCGTAGGCTCAACGAATCGTTTCCGCCAAAGGATCAGATACGCAAAGTGTATGAACTGGCCTGCAACTTTCTGGATATAGCCGTGGGATCGGGATACAATTGTCTTTACGAATTTAACTTTTCGCTCTTCTGCGAACGCTTCAAACTTCAGCCGGCATCGACACGCAGCGCTTTGGCTATTCTCACACGCGCCGGCTATTGGGAATATGTCGACGAGGTGTCGACCCGCTCCCGAGCGATGGTGATCATGGACAAGCGCTCACTCTACGATCTGCCTCTCGACGCTGACACCGACCGGGTATTTCAGACCATGTTGCGCACATATACCGGCCTCTTCGCCGACTATGTCAACATTGATGAAGGCCTCCTGAGCCGACGTACGAATCTCGACGCCGACACGATATATGAGTCATTGCTCATCCTTGCCCGACTTCATGCCATCCATTATATTCCCAAAAAGACCACGCCTTATATATATATGTCGACTTCGCGCGAGCTCCCCAAGCATATTGCCCTACCGAAAACCGTCTACGAAGATCAACGCGAACGGATGAAGCGACGCATAGAAGCGATGAAGCGGCTTGTATACAGCGACGACGTATGCCGTATGGGTGTGATGCTCACCTATTTCGGAGAGACACCTGAAGGCCCGTGCGGATGTTGCGATAACTGCCGCGCGCGAAAGCGCGGGCAGGCCGACACACAGCAACTCCGAGAAGCTATACTCCATGTGCTTGCCTTACCCCATCCGCTCGACTACGTAGCCGAACAGCTCCGGCTACCCCACTCCGCCATTATACCCGTCATCAGACTGATGGCCGACGAGCAACTCATATCAATCTCAGGCACTACGCTTAGCCGCGTTTGTAATTCTACCGCTAAATGACTAACTTTGCCGTCGAAATGGAATCACGCAAAGCACTACTGATCATCAATCCGATATCCGGTACGTCCAACAAGGAGGGCGTACAGGAGAAAGTGGAAAAGCGTCTCGGCGCCGAGAATATCGGAGTCGATACCGTCTGGACCTCTGCTTCGGGAGATGCCACACGTCTGGCCCGCAAAGCCGTGGATGACGGTTACGATATAGTGGTGGCTGCCGGCGGTGACGGCACTATCAATGAGACGGCTACAGCGCTATGCGGATCCGACACGACGCTCGGAATCATCCCCTGCGGATCAGGCAACGGTCTGGCGCGCCATCTTAACATCCCCGTCGACGTCAGCGCCTCAATCGAGATAATCGGACGCGGCAACTCTCTACGCTGCGACCGAGGATCGATCAACGGCCACCCATTCTTCTGCACTTGCGGCACAGGATTCGACGCAACAGTCAGCCATAAATTCGCACAATCGAAGAAGCGAGGCAAGCTCACTTACATCAAGAGCACACTCCACGAGTATCTCACCTATAAGCCCGAGGAATACGTGATTACCACGGCTGATGGCGAAGTTATCACAGAACGCGCATTCTGCGTAGCAGTATGCAACGCCTCGCAATACGGCAACAATGCCTATATCGCGCCCCACGCATCGATGTCCGACGGCTTGCTCGATGTCACCGTCATACATTACGGTAATATACTCACTACGGCGCTCGTAGGTCTTGACCTTATGGGAGGTACAATCGAAAAGAATATGTTGGTCCACACCTTCCGCACGAATGGTCTGACCATCCACCGACCAAAAGCCGAAGCCGTACACCTTGATGGCGAGCCTATGAATATGGAGGCCGATCTCAAGATCAAATGCCATCCCGCGGAGCTATCGATCTTCGCCCCGGGTGATGACACGCCGATACGTCCGCTGCTCACACCGATTACCGCGATGTTTAACGACATAGGCATAGCCCTACGCAACATCGTGAAGAAATAGAACCACCAACAATCGAACAATTAAGAAATCACAATAGTATATGGCACTTAAATGCGGAATCGTAGGATTACCTAATGTAGGCAAATCAACTCTGTTCAACTGTCTGTCCAACGCCAAAGCCCAGTCGGCCAACTTTCCATTCTGCACTATCGAACCCAATGTAGGTGTAATCTCCGTACCCGACGAGCGACTCAATAAACTCGTAGAGATGTGCAATCCACGCAGCGTAGTAGCTGCCACGGTAGAGATCGTCGACATCGCCGGTCTCGTAAAAGGAGCAAGCAAAGGCGAAGGCCTCGGCAACAAATTCCTTGCCAACATCCGCGAGACAGATGCTATAATCCATGTGCTCCGCTGCTTCGACGACGACAACATCACTCACGTAGACGGGACAGTAGATCCTCTGCGCGATAAGGAAATCATCGACTACGAGCTACTGCTCAAAGACCTCGAAACAGTAGAGGCCCGCATAGCCAAAACACAGAAACAAGCACAGACCGGTGGCGATAAGACAGCCAAGATGCAATACGAGGTACTCGTGCGCATCCAGGAAGCGCTTAAGGAAGGTAAGCCAGCACGCAGCGTGGTGCTTGACACTCCCGACGAGCAGCGCTTCGCACGCGAACTGTTTCTTCTCACATCCAAGCCAGTGCTGTATGTATGCAATGTCGACGATGCATCAGCGGCCGAAGGCAACGCCTACGTGGAAGCCGTACGCCCGGTTATCGAAGCAGAAGGATCAAGCCTCCTTATCGTAGCCGCCCAGACCGAGGCCGAAATAGCCGAGCTCGACTCTTATGAAGATCGTGTGGAATTCCTCCAGTCGATCGGCCTTGAGGAATCTGGCGTAAGCCGACTTATACGCGCAGCGTATGCTCTACTCGACCTCCAGACATTCTTTACAGCCGGAGAGGATGAAGTTCGAGCCTGGACATTCATCCGCGGAAGCAAAGCGCCCAAATGCGCCGGCATAATCCATACCGATTTCGAAAAAGGGTTTATTAGAGCAGAAGTGATAAAGTACGACGACTATGTAGGTCTCGGAAGCGAAAGCGCTGTCAAGGCGGCCGGCAAAATGAGCATCGAAGGCAAAGAGTATGTAGTGGCCGACGGCGACATTATGCATTTCCTTTTCAACGTATAACCATCCACTTAGGATACAACGAACTAAGGGGTCAGTAGATATTTCGGGTTGGTGAGGCTTACAGGCTGCCGTATAATGCGTA
>CAMWUX010000119.1 GCA_947177605.1 uncultured Porphyromonadaceae bacterium | reverse complement strand
GGGGTATAAGCAGCAAGTTTGCTCCCCGCAATCAGTTTGCTTTTCGTATCAATGCGTATGTAGTCGCGACTGCCACCGAGGCGGTTGTGGCTCGCTTTGACGTATCCCAACGTAATGGAAGTGACGTGGCACTTGCATCCAGTCCTCTTTACATCATCTGTAACTCGAAAAATCAGTATTAACCCATCTAATCCATGAACTCATAACGAAACTACATTACATCACATCACACACCTCAATCACCGATTTCTCTCCAAAAAAAATCACAACTACACAATCCGAATTAAATTAAATCAATTAATAATCATCTAACAATCTATCACTAGTATGAGAAAATTTTTACTTTTCCTCTGCGCATGTATGCTTATCCCGGCTCTCACCAAGGCTGAGAATAAATTTGTCCGTGTACTGCAGGGAACTTACAACGCGAACACCTACTCTTCGTGTAATGCCGACCGTCTGGTAGTGCCTTATACAGTGCTTGGTACCGGCGCGATGGATGCTGACGACAGCTATACTATCGGTATGTGGACACGTCTCTTTACGACCGGTTCCAGCGCGGCGAAGTTCTTTTCATCTTTTACAACAAGCGGCTCTTTCGCTGCGTCGTTTGCGACAGCCACATATTATAAGATCGAGTCCCGCGGTGCTGTGTTTGCCCGCTTCGGTACAATCGGCAATATGAACTTTGGCGGTAACTGGTGTATCGGCATCAAGCCTGCCAGCGCAACAGCGACCTCCGGTGTCATAACCGTGTATGGCGACGACGCTTCTGAAAATGGTGCCGGCGTAGGCTTCACCTCCATCAAGGCGAAGGATATACCTATTACTTCCACCGATGAATGGATGTATGTAGCCATCGTGGTAGACAATACCAACCTCAAGGCTTCCATTTATTACAATGACGAGCTCGCAGGTGAAGTAGCCCTCAGTGCACCTATGTATTATAGCGGCGACGACTGCCACTTCCAGTTCGGTGGCCTCGGTATGCGTGCCGACTTCGATGAGATTCAGCTTTTCAACTCCGCACTCTCCGCATCTGAAGTAGCAACTGCTATGTACAATCCCTCCGCGATCAGTTCGCTGAAGGCTCTCTATACTTTCGACAGCATGGTGGTTGGCTCAAAGAGCCAGTTTGCCAATGAATACGGCGCCGGTGTCGATGCTAAAATGTACTATCAGCGCTATACCGATGATAAGACTAAGATCTTCGCTGCTACAGGTCTGGAAAATGGTACGAATGCAGAATATGCACTTGCTACATCTTCAATGTATGGCACGAGCAACCGTGCGCTCCGTATCCCCGTGGCTGTAGACCCCGAACTCCAGAACGGTACTATCGTGATCAACAACGGTAGCGAGACTATCACATCGCAGGGATTCGTAGCCGACGGCACCGAACTCACCATAGTAGCTACTCCGGCCGAAGGCTATCAGCTCGTAGACCTGTATGCCAACACTCTTAAGGGTAAGGAAGTGATGCTGAGCAATACCTACACCGTACATCAGGCTGTGACATTCTCCGCATTGTTCTCCAACGAATTCTATGCGCTCACTGTAGAAAATCCCGCCAATGTAGAATACTCCATCACCCACAACGGTGTACCTGTCGAGAATCTCGAACAGCTCGTGCCCGGTACTACCTATAAACTCACTGTAAATATCCCCGACGACGTCAACCTCAAGTACATCTCTCTCGGCGACAAGACTCTCACTGCCGAACTCGATGGCTCCTACAACTTCTCGATGACTGAGGCCACAACTCTCGCCATCAATGCAGCTGCCAAGCTGAGATATACCGTCAACTTCCCCACATACGAGCAGGGCGTATTCCACGTCACCGCCGATGGCGCTGAAGTGACTTCCGGCTCGACTCTCTTCGAACGCACCCAGATCGAAATCAACGTAGTGGCCAACGAAGGCTATGCAGTATCCGCAGTGTATCTCAACGGCGCTGCCATCAACAACGGCGCATCCTACACTTTGATCCGCGACATCGACCTTACTGCCAACTTCCTTGCCAGCGATATCGACCACTGCTCGCCTGTATCGGTAGGCGGCTCCACCACCACCTCCAATACCAGCCGCTATCTCACCAATGCCGTGATCTCCGACGGCGTAAGCACTCTCGAAATCTCTAAGAGCGGCCTCTATGCCAACAATGCATTTGGCAACACATCCGGTCGTCCGGTCTACGACGCAGCAGCTGTAGTGCCCCAGCTTATCGTAGAGCCCGGCAGCACTATGACCATCACCACTACCGGCGACGGCGAATGGATGAACACCTATATATATATTGACTCCGATCTCAACGGTCTCGACAAGGCTGACCTCATCTACACCAACTACGTCAACGAAACTACTGACAACACAATGGCAGGTACCAGCTCGTTTATCGTTCCCCGCAACCTCAAGACCGGTGTTCACCGCCTGCGCTTCATGCTCAACTGGGACAATAACCAGGGTCCCTGTGAATACGGTCAGGCCGGTAAGGACAATGGCGAAGTGATCTTCGACGTAGACCTCGTGATCAACGAAAAGCAGGTCGACAACGAACGCACCATCACTGTAAAGAGCGAAAATGATGCTCTCGGCACCGTAGCCATCCTCGATCCCGCTACCGACGAAAACAGCGTCACCACCCGCTTCCGCTACGTGACCGTCAAGGCTACTCCCGCCGAAGGCTACTCCTTCCTCAACTGGACCAACGCCGAAGGCAAGGAAGTATCTACCTCCGCTACCTATGAATATGAAGGCGCAGCCGACATCGAACTCACCGCACACTTCGGCTACAATGTAGCATACAGCGCAGCAGGCGAAGGCACCATGATGGTCACCACCGCAGCCGGTGCATCCGTAGACAACGGCTCGATCGTGCCCGTAGCATCCGAGCTCGTATTCACCCTCACCCCCGCAGCCGGTAAGGCCGTAGCATCCTTCACCGTCAATGGCGAGGATCACGTAGCCGACCTCGTGGCCAACGAGTACACAATGACTGTAGAGTCCGACGTAGTGGCAGCCGCAGAGTTTGCCGACTTCACCGCCCATGTAGAATGGACCGTACGCGGTAATGGCGACGTAGAAGCAGGCTATGCTTGGAACGACAACGGCGACGGCGCAGCCGATACCTTCGAATCGGGCGACGCTATCAATGTCAGCGAATTCAAGGCTGAAGGCGGTCTTACCATCTTCGCTTATCCCGGCCAGACCGAAGACGGCGAATACGAAGCTATCGAATCCGTGACAATGCAGATCGGCGAAGGTGAAGCAGCCGACATCACCGACGACGTAGAGATGGGCAACGACAGCGGCTACAACGGCGACGGCCTCCTCGAATCCGGTGCTCCCTTCCGCTACTACACCATCTCCGAGCTCCCCTCGGCCAATATGATGATAGTATTCGTGTTCACCGACAAGGGTGCAGCTGCTTCGATCGGCAACATCTTCAGCGACGACGATACCGACGCTCCCACCCTCTACTACAACCTCGACGGTGCACGCGTCAACGGCAATGCCCTCACTCCCGGTATCTACATCGTGAAGAAAGGCAAGAAGACCGCTAAAGTCTACGTAATGTAAATCACCCTCTTACGCAACTTAAGAGTGCCGCACCTCTGGTGCGGCACTCGTCTGCGTAAATCCGGATTGAAATAATTATATTATCAACCAATCATTTATAGTAATTTAACTACATGAAAAAATCATTATTAATTGCTTCGGCCGCGATTCTCGCCGCCGGATCGATCAGCGCCCAGCGACTCCAGGACGGCTATGTGACATGGCCCGCTTCCGGTCAGCTCGCCACCTACGTCAGCGCGTGGAACGGCGGCAACGGCACTATTCAGATCGACGGTGTCGACTTCGACGACCACAACTTCTTCATCAGCCGCGTAAAACCGCGCACACGTATCCAGAATACCGACACCCAGATCCGTCCGGAACTCATCCCTACTGTGATCAAAGATAATGGTGAAGTGACCACGGGTACTGACAAGCGCCTCATCTACTGGGTGCCTATCTCCAATGAAATCAAGGGCTCGCAGCGTCTCAACGCCCTCGCCGACGGCATGGTCGACGGCGAGATGTTCTCGATGTGGAGCTACATCGACGTGTGGGGCGACTGGAACGCGCCCTTCGGTTGGACTCCCGGCAACTTCGCCGACGTATGCCACCGCAACGGTGTGAGCGTACACGGTGTCGCTTCCGTACCTTTCGGTGTTCTTTCCTCCGAATGGAGCAGCAACTTGAGCGCCATCACCGCTCTCGATGCCGATGCGGTAGGTAAATTCCTCTACTACCACGGCCAGGACGGTCTCGGATATAACTCCGAATGGTCCGAGAGCAGCGGTACGGTGACCGGCAAGCTCGTGACCATGCACCACGGACTTAAGGAATACATGAAGGACCGCAACCCCCTCTGGGAGGTGATGTGGTATGGCGGTACATGGGAAAACGGCTCCAAGACATTCGACGTCGGTGTGACCGAGAACAACTACCCCACCCTCTTCAAGTCGTCGTCGGTGTTCCTCAACTATGGCTGGAACGATTTGGCCGATATCGAGAAGTCGATCACTTTTGCCGAGGGAATCAGTCGTGACCCCTTCTATATCTACGCAGGTATGAACATGCAGGGCGGTGAGCCCCGCTCGGGTCAGAACTACGATATGCTCAAGGACTACGCCCACTCCATCGGTCTGTGGGGCGCTCACTCCACCAATATGCTCTGGAACGACCGCTTCAACAACGGCGGCTCTGATCTCGCCAAGCAGCAGACCTACCAGAAGGCTATCGAGCAGTGGTTTGGCAACGGTCCCCGCAACCCGGCCGTGCAGCTCACCCCGACTCTCAAC
>CAMWUX010000118.1 GCA_947177605.1 uncultured Porphyromonadaceae bacterium | reverse complement strand
CGATGATAGGGCCCGGCTTCTCGCCGAGATGACGGCGCAGGAAGTCGTTGTAGTTTATTTTGCCGAGGAAGCATATACCCTGACTGTCGCGGCGCATAGCGTTGGGCAGACCGGCCTCGATGGCTATTTCGCGCACGCGCGGTTTCGGTATCGAGCCTATGGGAAAGATCAGATGGCTTAGCTGAGAGTAGTCGATACGGGCGAGAAAGTCGGTCTGGTCCTTCACCGGATCCACTCCCGTGCCGAGATATACCTTGCCGTCGATGACGTGGGTAGTGGCGTAGTGACCTGTGGCAGTCTTGTCGAACTCATGACCCCACCGCTGCTCGAAAAATCCGAACTTGATAATCTTATTGCACATCACGTCGGGATTGGGAGTGAATCCCTCGCGCACGTTGCGCAGAGCGTATTCCATCACGTGCTCCCAATACTCTTCGTGGAGCGACACCACCTCAAAGGGCAATCCGTAGCGGCGCGCTATATAGCTGCACATCTCGATATCCTCCTCGGCCGAGCAGTCGCCACGGCCGTCGTCCATTCCGATACGGATATAGAAGAGATGGAGGTCGTGACCCTCCTCCACGAGCTGATGCACGGCTACCGCGCTGTCGACACCTCCTGATATGAGTACGGCTATCTTCATACTGCGCTATACCTCGTCGAGTTCCTCCTTCTCATCCTTACCCTGACGGGAGATGAGGTAGATGGATATGAGATAATCGAGAGAGATCTTGCCGGGGCCTGCAAGGAGCAGGAAGAGGTAGATGCCGATAAACATCACGGGCAGATAGCCCGGCTGGGTGCTGTCGAGACCATACGACGATATGTCGGGGAGCATATCATGTAGGATATAAAATTCAGCCGCCATCATCGACAGGATGGGCGGGATGGTGGATAGGCGTGTGAGGAAGCCCACCATTATGAAGAGGGAGCAAACCAGCTCTATGATGATCATCAGCGTGAGGCAAGCGGCCGGACTCATGCCGAGTATGGTCGGGAAGGTCGGAGCCATCTCGTGGTAATTGACCAGATGACGGATGCCGAACTGCATAAACATGATACCTACGAAGAGGCGCATGAAGAGACGGGCCAGATTACTGTAGGTGTATCCTGAAAACCGCACGAAGATGCGGGCTGCAATTTCTTTGATATTGTTCATCATCGGAGCTGGATTAGGGTTGGGTTTCTGGTTGGGTTTCGGTGGAAGAGGCCTTGGCGCGGTTGCGGCTGAAAGCGCTGGGCGCATGTCCGCTCACCTGAGCCAGACGGCCGAGAATGTCTATCACCTCGTTGACGTTGGCCGTAACGGCCAGAATTGTGCCGTCGCGGTTGAGTATATAGAACAGAGGCGACTGGCGTATGTCCCAGTTCTGATCGGCGTCGGGGGCGGCTCCGGTCTTCCACGCTTCGGGATATGATACGGCGCTCTGCAGCCACTCGGCATCGGCGTCGCCCGGATAGATGGAATAGAAGTCCACGATACCCTTTTCGATCACCGTGCGCGACAATATATCGGCATCGATGCGGAGGCGTGCCATGGAGCAGTCGGAGCAGTCCGGGTCGTTGAAGAAGATTATGGCGCCGGCTTTGGTGGTATCAGGCGCGAAGGTATGCTCTGTGCCGATCGGATCGGTATAGGTCAGCGCGGAAGCGGGCTGACCGGGCTGGGAGCCTTCAAGGACTCGCTTCTGGTGCGCGTAGCGCAGTTTGGTATTCTTATCCACCTTCTTGTTGGCAAGCAATTCATCAAGAAACATCAGGTATAGCTGATCCGACGCCAGCGCGGCCGTATCGCTGTAGAAGGTGGCTTCGGCTATGTCGGCCACAAACTGCACCGGCTCCTTGCCGGTGGATACTTTCTTCATGAATGTGGCGATGGAGCTTTTCACGCCGTCGACAGTGCCGTAGGGCATCAGGCTGAAATAGTCTACTACCGCGCCGCGGAAGCGGTCGCGGGCCGAGAATGCTTTCTTTATATCGCAGAAGTCCCAGTAGTGGGCGAGCAGGTAATCGGTACGGTCGTAGAGCAGTACGATAGAGTCGGGCACTACCGGCATTTGGAACAGCGGCTGCTGCTGAGCCTGTGAGCGGACGTTGAAAGCCGTCACGGCAAGCAGTAGGAGGGTGATTATTTTAGATTTCATAGGATTGTCAGTTTGTAGAAAAAAACTTGGCACGGGTTTTGCAATTATAGTTTTGCAATTACAAAAGTAACAAAAAAACGTGTGATATATAAGGGGCGACACAAAAAATACATAGTCGCAATTCAACATTCCTCCACCGGGGATTGTTAAGATTATGTCACACCGATTGATCAAACTATTTATTATACCACGATATGAACTTCAATAATTTTACAATTAAATCGCAGGAAGCCATCCAGAAAGCTCTCGAATATGCCAAGGAATCGGGCAATCAGGCCATCGAGCCGGTCCACATTCTCAAGGGTGTATTGAGCGAGGGTGAGTCGGTGGTAAAATTTATATTCGCCAAAGTTGGCGCCAACCTCAATCAGCTCAGCGCCGCAGTGGATCGCGAGATCTCTACCCTGGCCAAAGTGTCGGGTGGCAGTGATCCGTATCTGAGCCGCTACAGCAACGATGTGCTGCAGCGCTCGCTCGACATTGCCAAGCAGCAGGGCGACCAGTATGTCACTCTTGAGGCTATCCTGTTGGCCCTCTTTGAGGTAGCATCACCGGCCTCAACTATAATGAAGGATGCCGGCATGAGCGAAAAGGAGATGAAGGCCGCAATGGAGGAGCTTCGCAAGGGTAAGAAGGCTACCGATCAGGGTGCCGAGGATACCTACAACGCTCTTTCGAAGTATGCCATCAACCTCAACGAGCGCGCGCGCTCCGGCAAGTTGGATCCGGTCATCGGCCGCGACGACGAGATACGCCGTGTGCTCCAGATTTTGTCGCGCCGTACGAAAAACAATCCTATGCTCATCGGTGAGCCCGGTACCGGTAAGACTGCTATCGCCGAAGGTCTCGCCCAGCGTATCGTGCGCGGCGACGTGCCTGAGAATCTGCGCTCCAAGCAGATATTCTCGCTCGATATGGGTGCGCTCGTAGCCGGTGCGAAATACAAGGGCGAATTTGAGGAACGACTCAAAGCCATCGTCAACGAAGTGACGCAGAGCGACGGCGAGATCATCCTCTTCATCGACGAGATCCATACTCTCGTGGGTGCCGGCAAGGGGGAAGGCGCCATGGATGCCGCCAATATCCTCAAGCCTGCGCTTGCCCGCGGTGAGCTCCGCAGCATCGGCGCCACCACGCTCGATGAGTATCAGAAGTATTTTGAGAAAGACAAGGCGCTCGAACGCCGATTCCAGAAAGTTATGGTCGACGAACCCGACGAGATGAGTGCCATCGCCATACTCCGCGGTCTGAAAGAGCGCTACGAGAATCACCATAAAGTACGTATCCGCGACGAGGCGATTATCGCCGCCGTGCAACTCTCGGAACGCTATATCACCGACCGTTTCCTACCCGACAAGGCTATCGACCTCGTGGATGAAGCTGCATCGAAGCTCCGTCTCGAAATCGACTCCGTGCCTCAGGCTCTCGACGAGATCACCCGCGCGATAGCGCAGAAAGAAATTGAACGCGAGGCTATAAAGCGCGAGGGCGACAAAGAGAAGGTGAAAGAGATCGAAAAGGATATCGCTTCGCTCCGGGAGGAGGAGAAGGAATATACCGCCAAATGGCGCGCCGAAAAGGATCTTATCAACCGCATCCAGCAGAATAAGATTGATATCGAGCAGCTCAACTTCGATGCCGACCGTGCCGAGCGTGAGGGCGACTATGCCAAAGTGGCAGAGATCCGCTACTCGAAGGTGCAGGAAAAGGAGCGCGAAAATGCCGAGATTCAGGAACAGCTCCACATGATGCAGGGCGAGAAGGCTCTGATCAAAGAGGAAGTTGACGCCGAGGATATAGCCGATGTAGTATCGCGCTGGACCGGTATTCCCGTCAATAAGATGGTGCAGAGCGAGAAAGAGAAACTGCTGCATCTTGAAGACGAGCTCCACAACCGCGTGGTAGGTCAGGACGAGGCTATCAGCGCCATCGCCGACGCCGTGCGCCGCTCGCGTGCCGGTCTCAACGACCCGCGCCGACCGATCGGTTCGTTTATCTTCTTGGGTACCACCGGTGTAGGTAAGACCGAGCTTGCCAAAGCTCTGGCAGAATACCTCTTCGACGATGAGAATATGATGACCCGTATCGATATGAGCGAGTATCAGGAGAAGCACACCGTGAGCCGACTGGTAGGAGCGCCTCCCGGATACGTAGGCTACGACGAAGGCGGTCAGCTTACCGAGGCCGTGCGTCGCAAACCTTATTCGGTAGTGCTCTTCGATGAGATCGAGAAGGCTCACCCCGACGTGTTCAACATCCTTCTGCAGGTACTTGACGATGGCCGACTCACCGACAACAAGGGTCGACTGGTCAACTTCAAGAACACTATCATCATCATGACCTCCAATATGGGATCGTCAGTGATCCGCGACAACTTCGCCAAGATGACCGACGAAAACCGCTTCGAGACTATCGAAAAGACCAAGGGAGAAGTGATAGAGATGCTCAAGCAGACTATCCGCCCCGAGTTCC
Source organism: uncultured Porphyromonadaceae bacterium (assembly GCA_947177605.1). Classification (GTDB taxonomy): domain Bacteria; phylum Bacteroidota; class Bacteroidia; order Bacteroidales; family Muribaculaceae; genus Paramuribaculum. Next base: position 238 of record CAMWUX010000118.1, on the reverse strand, counting down.
TCAACCGTATCGACGAGACGATAATGTTTACCCCGCTCAACGAGAAGGAGATCGAGGAAATCGTAGGCCTGCAGATCCGTGGCGTGCAGAAGATGCTCGCAACAAACGGTATTCAACTCGAAATCACTCCTGCAGCCATGCGATATCTCGCAGAAGAGGGTTATGATCCCGAGTTCGGTGCCCGCCCGGTGAAGAGAGCCATACACCGTCTGGTGCTCAACCGTCTATCAAAGGATAT
>CAMWUX010000117.1 GCA_947177605.1 uncultured Porphyromonadaceae bacterium | reverse complement strand
GTGCCAGATGAGGAATGCGCGTCGGGGCGATGCGGCTATCTGTACGGCGATGGAGTCGTGGAGCTCGGAGAGACGGGACGCGAGAGAATCGTAGTTGGCCCGGTAGTATGCTTCGCCTTCGGGGTCGAGTTCTATAATGGCGTCGAGCATATTGGAGGCCATCCGTATGGCATTGGGGAGCGAACTCCATATATGCGGGTCGGCGGCGGCATGGGTATGAGTGCTTCCGTCGGCATGCTCGTGGGTGTGGGTACCTTGCAGCTTATCTATACCGCGGGAGGTATCTACGATCTTCACGCCGGCGTGGTCGGAGGCCACGCGATCGGCCACGGCCTTCTCAAACTCCATCGTGCCGACACTGAAATAAGCCTGCGAAGAGGCTACATCGCGGAGCTGCATCACCGTGGGGTCGAAGTTTTCGGGATCACTCCCCTTTTCGAGCAGAGTGCCTACCTGCCAGCGGTCGCCGACGATAGATTCGAGCAGATAGCGCTGAGGCTCGATGCTCACTGTGAGCCGACGCGACTGAGTAGCGGATCCGCCGCCACAGGCCGCGGCCACCATAAGGAGCATGGCTGCGATGATTGACAAATACTTTTTCATAACCAATGCAAAGATAATAAAAAAGATTCGTAACTTCGCGCTATGGACTCACCCGCCACTACATATATTATACGCCCCGGGACTGTCGACGATGCGACGGCTATGGCCGAAATCTTCAACTACTACGTGGCTACAAGCGACGTGATATTCACCGAGCGGCAACACACTGAGGCTGATATGCGGGCACGGATAGAACCGGTGATCGGCCGATTCCCATTCATGGTGGCGGAGCAGGGCGGCAAGGTGATCGGCTACTGTTTCGCTCATCTCTGGCAGCCAGATCCGGTGTACCGCTACACGTGGGAGCTTACAGAGTATCTCAGTCCGGAGGCGGTGAGCCACGGCGTAGGTTCGGCTCTACTCAAGGCTGTGGTAGACGACTGCCGCCGTATGGGCGCACACTCACTCATCAGCTGGGTGACGGGCACCAACGAGCCTTGCCTGCGTATGCTTGCGCGGATGGGATTCGAGCGTCTGGGATGCCTGAAGCAGTCGGGATTCAAGTTCGGACGCTGGCACGATGATGTGTTTTTGCAGTTAATGCTTTGATTTCCGAGTGCAAACCTCTAACTTTGCGATGATATGACGATACGCGCCTACATACTCACCCTGCTCCTGATGCTGACACTGCACGTCGGTGCACAGGAACTTGACACTCTGTCGGCGGGTAGCGGCGTGGCGGCTCCGACGCCATCGTATCTCATTCCGCACCCCGAGATGCAGCAATCCACGCTGTCGCCGATCTTCGACGAGCGGTCGCTGTCGCCGGCACTACGCCTGTCGGAGTCTCCAATCCACAGCACGTTTATGCTTGACAACACCGGTCTGTTCGGGCCGCTGTCGGGCTTCAGCGGCCAGGCCGTATACCCCGGTATGATGGATGTGCGGTCGGCATATCTCAATCTGTCGGCTTCGATCGGAAAGCTCGATCTCAATCTCTGGGGCGAGGCTTCGCAGATAGGAGCGTATAGAAGCTATTACCGCCACTTCGGCGTGGGGATGAATGCCCGGATAAATTTCACTGACCGACTGAGTATGACGCTCTTCGGCACGTACTACACTCCCCTGCGCGGCTTACAGCCTGCGATGGCGGGCTTCTTCACCACAAGCCGCGCCGGCGGATATCTGTCGTACGACCTGTCGGATCGCTGGGGCGTGAGCGTGGGCGCGCAGACGGTGCGCTCCGACTTCGATAACCGCTGGCGAATGCAGCCGATCGTGATGCCTTACTACCGGGTCAACAAGCACGTGACCGTAGAGGTGGACCTCGGTGGTGTACTCTACAATGCATTTATCGACAATGGTTCGCGCAACCCTACTATCGCGCCACCTCGACGCTAACACTTCAATCATGAATTTCAGACTTACACTATTATCAATATGCACCGCCTTCGCTTTGACGGCTTCGGCTGAAAGCCTTGGCCTGATCGAGGCCGAGAGGGTGTATCAGGCATACGGGCGGCAGGAGAAGTCGGGCGACTTCGCCGAATACAACGGTATGATATGCTACTATCAGGCGGAGGGGGCTACGGAGATGACTTTACTGATAGAACCTCTCGGTGTACCCGACAAAGCCATATCACTCAGTATCAATCCCGACGGCTGGCAGACGAAGGAGTGCGAAGAGGGAAAGGCATGGGTGTATAATGCTCCCGATGGCAGCTTCGACATAGCGGTTATGGCCGTGGACAATGACGATGCCATGCTCTCCGTGTCCCGCAAGAAGAAACCAACAATCTGCTATCTCTTCAGCCGCACACCTATACAGCAATAAGGCAGGCTATGACACATCCCGATATTTGGCAACAGATGATGAGCGGAGAGCCCTATGATGCCTCCCATCCGTATCTTTTAGAGCGACTTGAGACGACACGCGAACTGCTGTGGGAATACAACAATATGCGTCCGTCGGACACCGACGGACGCCGGGATATAATACATCGCCTGCTGGGCTCTCACGGCACTAACTGCCACATCAATCAGCCCTTTCGCTGCGACTACGGCGAGAATGTGCACGTGGGAGAAAATTTCTTCGCCAACTTCAACCTCACAATACTCGACGAAGCGCGTGTGACGATCGGCGCCAACGCCTTTATCGGTCCTAACGTGAGTATCTACACGGCCTGCCATCCGCTCGAAGCGGAGGCACGCAACACTCTGGTGGAATGGGCTGAGCCGGTGACGATCGGCGATAATGTGTGGATAGGCGGAAGTGCCGTGATACTTCCCGGCGTGACGCTCGGCAACAACGTAGTGGTAGGCGCGGGCGCCGTGGTGACGCGCTCATTCCCCGATGGCGTGGTGATAGCCGGCAACCCGGCCCGCATAATCAAGACTATCGACAGTGAATAACAACCCCTGCGCTACTCGGCGTAGAGGTTTTCAGCTTCCTGCGGGATATATTGTGCTACCAGTCGGCTGATTTTCATCATGTCGGGCTTACGAGTGGCATAGTCGATCAGCGTACCGATGGGGTAAAGGTCGGGGTCGGAGGCGGACTGGAAATCGGCGGCATCTTCCGAATAGTCGCCATCCACGGCTGCGTCGGCTTCAATGGCGTAGTCGTTGTACTCAATCACGCGATTGGCATCTTTGTGACGTTCGATGCTAACTAAAAGTGTTGTCGGGATAATGCTCAACTGAGGGTCTTCGCCCCAGGGTGCAGGATTGTTGATAACCTCTGCCACATTGGAGGCAATAACGTCGGTAAGTTCTTTTCTTGTCATAGTAATGCGTTTTTTTGTCTTTTATTACTATAACATAATGATCCGAGAAATGGTTGCAGGCCCCCACCGCTCACCATCGCTTAGTCAGGGGGCTAAATGATTTCAGACTTTCTTTATTACAGCCGTAATTATTACACCGGTGACAAAGTTGCGGGATTTATAAATAGTTTCCGGCGTATGATCAGGGGTTGAGGAGGTCGGGGTTGAAGAAGGCTTCGATCCGGCGGGCCTGGTCGAGGGCTACGGAGGCGGGGCCGTCGGGCTCGAGGCCGTCGGCACAGCAATAGTCGCTCATGGCTTTGGAGCGCTCTCCAAGGCGCCAATAGATGCGACCGCGCTCGAAAAGGGCTTCGGCGTTGTCGGGCTCACGATCAATCAGGGCATTAAGCTCAACCAATGCCTCGGTAAGTTTGTTCTCTTTTATAAACTGTCTTATCTGTATCATATCCATAGCAACCCCAAAGTTAGCAATTATGTTCATCACCACGAAATTCCGTCTGTTTATACTATGTGCGTTCACGCCGCTTTGTGCATCCGCTTCTGTCAATGCTGATCTGTTCGGTTCGGCCAAGCCCTATCCGGACCCTAAGGACACGCTCGTGCTTCCCGACTCCCTTACGCCGGTGATGATCAACCATGTGGGGCGACATGGTGCGCGCTTCCCGTCGGGACCGTCGCACACGGCTACGATACGCCGGTTCCTGTCGGCCGGGATGCTTACTCCTTCAGGCCAACGCCTTATTAATATAGCTGACAGCGTTGACCGCACAACGGATGGGCGCTGGGGCGCTCTCGACTCGCTCGGCATGGCTGAGCAGGCAGGTATCGCGCGCCGGATGGTAAAGCGGTTTCCTGACATCTTCCGAGGAGAGGTAAGGGTGCAAGCGGTCAGTTCATACGTGCCGCGCTGTGTAGCCAGCATGTATTCCTTTCTCCACGAGGTAGTCACGCTCGACCACGACGCGGAGATCACAGCCTCGTCGGGTCCGCAGTATTCGCCTCTGATGCGCTTCTTCAGTGTCAACGACATCTACAAGCGGTGGGCAGACACGATAGACACAGAGCGTATACTAACGGCACTGCCACAGTTCGCCTTGACTGAAGCCTCTATCGACAGGCTATTTGTGCAGACACCTCAGTCTACTCCGCATGAACGGCTTAAATTCCTTATGGCTGAATATTCCACACTTGCCATACAAAGTGCGTCGGGCGGCGAGCCCGAGACATGGCGCGAATTTCTCTCGCCCGAGGAGATGGAGGCTCTGTGGGCGCTCAACGATGTGCGCCAGCATCTTCTCCACAGCGCATCGGCTCAATCACTCATTCCATCGGCCATAGCCACTCCCCTGCTACGGGATATCGTGGCTGATTTCGATGCGTATGTAGCCAATCCGACCACTGCAACGCCCGTGAGTCTTCGCTTCGGCCACGCCGAGACCCTGATGCCTTTGCTGGCACTTATGCAGGTACCAGACTGCTATTATACGGGGCCAACCGAGGAGGTGCCGAATCATTGGTGCAACTACAATGTGGTGCCTATG
>CAMWUX010000116.1 GCA_947177605.1 uncultured Porphyromonadaceae bacterium | reverse complement strand
CCCAAGGCTTCGTAGCCCTCTTCGTATCCTCCGGAGCCGGACTTCCCCGCTTCATGGGCATCCCCGGCGAGAACGCCGCCGGCGTAATGTCGAGCAACGAATACCTCACCCGCATCAACCTCATGGGCGCAGGCCGTCCAGGCTACGACACCCCCGTGGATCGCGGCCACCGCGTAGCCGTGATCGGCGGCGGCAACACAGCCATGGACTCCGTGCGCACCGCGCGCCGCATGGGAGCCGAAGAAGTACTGCTCGTCTACCGCCGCAGCGAGGAAGAAATGCCCGCACGCGCCGAGGAGATCAAGCACGCACGCCAGGAAGGCGTCACCTTCCTCACCCTCCACAACCCCGTGGAATACCTCACCGACGATCAGGGCCGGGTGCGTGCCATGCGTGTGCAGCGAATGGAGCTCGGAGAGCCCGATGCATCAGGCCGACGCTCCCCCGTACCCGTCGAAGGCGCCATCGACGAGATACCCGTCGACGAAGTAATCGTCAGCGTAGGTGTATCACCCAATCCACTCATCCCCAACGCTATCGATGGCCTGGAAGTAAGCCGCCGCGGCACCATCACCGTCGACAACGACAGCCTCCGGTCATCCATCCCCGACATCTATGCCGGTGGCGACATCGTGCGTGGCGGAGCCACCGTGATCCTCGCCATGGGCGACGGTCGCCGCGCCGCCGCAGCCATGCACCGCGCCCTCACATCGGATTGACAGTTCTAACAAAATACATACTTACCAATTACTAATTATGCGCAAATCCATCATTATATTCTTAACGATACTCTCAACTACAATTTTAAAAGTAGGTGCAGTAACTGACAACGAATCAAAAATTGAAGAGCTCAAAGCTCAGGTGGACTCCCTGTCACACGAAGTACTTTTCATAAAACTATCTTATGGATTACAAATAATCCAAAATGAATTGAACATATTCACAGGCGAAGTCAACTCAAAAATTATGGAGATTAGTATGGATGTAAGATTAAAAAATTGTTCGCGCAATTCTTATTTAACTTATACCGAAAACTACGAAATATTTCGTGACTCTTTAGAACTTTACAAATCACGATACAAATCACAACAAAGTTTGGTCTATGGCGCATTGCTATATAGAAATTGGAACGACAATGAGTATACAGTCCTTAATGGGTTGTGTAATTATATTGATTTAACATATCAGCGAGCGGAGTTAGTATTAAATACAATGAAGGAGATGTTAGAATTGTATCACAAGCTTGTTTAAGTTTTAGATCGCTACATAAAGGGACACATTAACTTCAATCACACCATATACAAATGATGCGACGATTTACAAATCGTCCACTACCACTGCGTCAGCCTGGGACGGAGTCTACAGCGCGTAGCGCCTGGCTCCGACCGCCATCAAGACCCCCAAAAATCAATCGTGCATTGTGCATCGTGCATCGTGCATCGCTCAAAGTATCGGGCTGAGCAGGCGCGTCATCGACTCCTTCGCCTTCTGCACCTTGGAGCGATTGCGCCACGCAGCCTCAACCACCCGCTCACACTCCCGCTCGTCGACCTCGAAAAGTTGCGCCAGACGGCCATTGACCGATCGCGAGTAGATAAACATAGTCGACTCGAAATTATGTTCGAAGCTGCGGAAGTCGATATTAGCCGATCCGATAGCCGACAGGCCATCGTCTATAATCATCGTCTTTGAGTGGAGCATACCACCCTTATAAAGATATATCTTGATGCCGGCGCGCACACATTCCATTATATAACTATATGAAGCATAAGTAAGTATGCGCGAATCGCTGCGATAGGGTATCATCACCCTCACATCCACCTTGGCAAGAGCAGCCGCCTGAAGCGTACGCAGCAATCCCTCCGTCGGGAGGAAATATGGTGTCTGTATATACACGCGCTTGCGCGCCAAGCCTATAGCCTTGAGCATCTGCAGCGCCACGGCACTCCACTGGCTCGTAGGACCCGACGTGAGGAGCTGCACACCCGCGGCATTCGGATCCGTGCTCACACCGGCATTGACTGTCTCACTAAACAGCGGTCGACCCATAAACGACCAGTCGACACCGAAACTGTAATGAAGCGCAGCAACACCCGGGCCGACAATACGCAGATGGCAGTCGCGCCACTTGGCAAACCGACCGCCGTCGATATACCGCTGAGCCACATTCATTCCGCCGATATATCCTATCTTACCGTCGATTATCACCATCTTGCGGTGATTGCGCCAGTTGATACGGGTAGCAAACGGCGGGAAAGCCACGCGGAAGAAGGGATATGCCTCCACACCGTTGGCACGCAGGTACTTGAAAAACTTGCCGGTGACACCGTAGCTACCGATATGATCGTAGATCACGCGCACTGTCACCCCCTTCGAGGCCCGCTCTATGAGCGCATCCGCTATCCGGCGCCCCAGCTCGTCATCCTCGAAGATGTAGTATTGCAGATGGATATAGCGTTGAGCCTTACGGATATCGCGCAGCAGAGCCTCAAACTTCTCAGCACCTTCGTTATACACCTCTATATCATTGCCCCCCAAGTAGGCCGCCCCCACAGTGGAGCGACCCAGTTCTACAAGTTGGCGCTGCTCGGGCGGCAGATGGCGGCAATCCGATTCCGGCGTCCTGGGGCGGGAGGTCTCACGCAGTCGCCTGCGATTGCGGCGCGAGATCATACGCTTGTTCTTGATGCTCCGCCCGAAGAAGATGTAGAGCACAAGCCCCCCCACCGGAAACATCAGAAGCACCGCCACCCAGGCGAGCGACTTCACCGGGTTGCGGTTTTCCGACAGCACCACGCCCACTATACTCACCACAGTGATGAGGTAAGCGATCGTAAGCAGCCAGTAAAGCCACGTCAGCGAGAATGAGTATGAAAGCCACGCATCGGTCATAGAGCGCTAAGATACTACATCTCGGCTCTACCGCAAGCGTTTATGCACAACAAAATATCAAAAGTGCATCCCTCCTCAGTCGCCCGAGATATCATTGAGGGCATCCTGACCCGCCTTGCGATCCGCCGGCGTATTATCAGCGCGGTTGATCACAAACTCCTGATAGTAAGCCAGTAGAAGTGTAGTAAGCGGCAGTGCTATGATCATACCGATAAGGCCGAGCAGCGTACCCCACACCGAGAGCGACAGCAGGATGATAGCCGGATTCAGCCCCATAGCCTTACCCATCACCTTGGGGGTGAGCACATAGTCGCATATACTCTGACTCACGGCGTAGACTATCAGACACTGCCCGAACTGGCCCCAGAACTGAGCCGTGCCCGTCATCGAATCTATAAGGCAGATAAGCGCTATCGGTATCAGCGTCACATACTGAAAATAAGGTATCATATAGAGGATGCCCACGATCACGCCCATCACTATGGCGAGCGGAATACCTACGATAGAGAAACCGATGCTGTAAAGTATGGCGGCGCAGAGCGCCAGCAGAGCCTGACTGCGGAAGTAGCGGTTCATACTGTTCTTGATATCGCCGCCGATGCGCCCAGCCACCGGACGGTACTTGGCCGGCACGAGGAGCTTGAAGCCGGCCATGAGCGACTGGTAATCAAACATTATGAATATCACGTAGATAAACGTCAGCAGCCACTCAAGCGTGTGCAGCAGTATATCTATCACATTGGACACAAACGACGTACCTGACTGTAGCAACGACTCCAGATGCGAGCTGTGGAGCAGATCGGAAAGCTTGAAATTGTACACCCACTGGCGTATCGGTTCAATGATTTCGTCGGGGATGAAAGGCACCTGAGTATGACTCTTGCCCACTCCGGCCAGCAATCCGTCAAGCTCGCGTACCTCCTTGATCACAGATGGTACCATGAAGTAGAGCAGCATACCTATGGCGCCGGCCACTTCGAGCAGCGAGAGTATCGACGCCAGCACTCTTCCCTTCAGGCGGAAGAAATAGCGGTTGGCCTCCACCAGAGGCTCCAGCATATAGGCTATGAGACACGCCAGACAGAAGGGAAGCAACACATTGCTCAGCACATCGATGAGATAGAACGCGCCAATCACAAGCGCGGCACCACCCAGAATCCTCACCACACGGTCGAAGGTGAAGGGGCGCGACAATGGCGAAGGAGCGGGAGCGGTACTCATTATCTCACGGGATATAGTTGCAGTGTACTGTATTACTTATTGGCGCGCTTGCGTTCGAGTTCGTCCAGTATTATCTTGCGCAGACGGATATGGTGAGGCGTAACCTCCACATACTCATCGGCCTTTATATATTCGAGAGCCTCTTCGAGCGAGAACACTACCGGGGGGATGATGCGAGCCTTGTCATCAGCGCCCGAAGCGCGCATATTGGTGAGTTTCTTCGATTTGGTCACATTCACCACGATATCGTTGTCCTTGGCGTTTTCGCCCACCACCTGGCCGGCATACACCTCTTCCTGCGGGAAGATGAAGAAGCGGCCGCGATCCTGTAGCTTGTCGATAGCGTAAGCGTAAGCCGTACCCGCCTCCATCGCTATCAGCGAGCCATTGGTGCGGCGGAGTATCTCACCCTTCCAGGGCTGATATTCAAGGAAGCGGTGAGCCATGATAGCCTCGCCGGCCGACGCCGTAAGCACATTGTTGCGCAGACCGATGATGCCGCGCGACGGTATATGGAATTGCATATTCACCCGGTCGGCCTGAGTCTCCATACTCACCAGATCGCCCTTGCGGCGTGTCACCATATCTATCATCTTGCTCGAATACTCTTCGGGCACGTTGATCGTGAGCAGTTCCACAGGCTCGCAGCGGCGGCCGTCTATCTCCTTCTCGATCACCTGAGGCTGCCCCACCTGAAGCTCGTAGCCCTCGCGGCGCATAGTCTCTATAAGCACCGACAGGTGAAGCACACCTCGGCCAAACAC
>CAMWUX010000115.1 GCA_947177605.1 uncultured Porphyromonadaceae bacterium | reverse complement strand
GGCATATACAAAGGAAGAATCACCCGAGTATGACGACTTCGAGTGCTTCGATGATGACATGATGGCCTTTTTTGAAACAGATGATGCTATGGAAATAGTGAATACGATCGATCGTTACAAAGAGCTCGGTATCCCGCGCTCGGAGTGGCACAAGGCGATCGACCTGTCAAAGTATGCGAAGAAATCATGACTAAAGCCTCTCTCCTCAAAAACATCCGGACTTTCGGGGTCCTCTCCATCGGGGGAGGACTGCCGAAGGTGCTCCATGACGGGCATTTCGGGTATGTGAGACTTAGAGATACTTTCTATGTGGTGAATATCAATCTTGATACGATGGTGTATCTCGCCTCAATGTCGGGAGTGGAATCGTTCTTATTCTGTGTGCCGGGGCAAAGAGATAACATGACCTTTCATAAATACGAACCGGCCGATAAAACACAGCCATACCACAAGAAGTATAATCCCTACCGAAATACCGATAATAAATCAACCGCAGATGCCGACTATATAAAGACAATTCCGTGGGACTCATTAAGAGAGGCGGATCGCCGTATTGCCGCTAATCTCTTGCTGATGGGTGTCGCGGAGACTCTGATTGAATCAACTATGAATCAAATCGGACAGTATCCATGGTATGTGCGTCAAAAATTATATTACGGACTATATTAAAAATTCTACTCAATGCGAACATCATTCGGAGACCTTGAAGAACTGGCGTGGCTGGCTGACGTGGTCAAACACGAGCCCGGCACTCCTGAACATGATGAGGCCGTGAAAGAATATCAGGCGAAGTGTGCCGCGAAACACGCCCGGATCGCCCCGGAGGAGAACCGCGATAATGAAATGTCAAGTTTTTCCGACAGTGCAAAACGTGGCAGTTCTCATGAAAACGACTTATCTTTGCATCATAATCAACCGACCCCCAATATCCTACACAACATGAGCGAATATCATATAGGAGAAGAAATCAATAAGGAGATACGCCGACAGGGAATGTCACTTTCCGACTTTGCACGGGCGCTCCACCGCGAGCGTCAGACAGTCTATGACATCTTCAAGAAACGCCACATAGCCACCGACACTCTCGCCGAGATATGCCGGGTGCTCAACCGCGATTTCTTCAAAGAACTCTCTCAGGTCAATTTCAACTATCAGGAGATGGATGAAGATGATGACTCGGCAGAGCTTAAGGAGTCTATAAGTTCGCTTATGCCGGAGGACGAACTTCATTCGATCCCCAACAACTATATGCTTGATGAGGTTGTGGAGGAATTTCTGCTCTCGGAAAGGGAGAAACCATTGGTGATATTCTACACCCCGCTTTTGCCCGGTGATAAGCGACCTTCACTGCCTACCCGCGTCGAGCGGCTGGCTCTCAGTCTCCGGGGGCAGGAGGATAGGAAGCATATATGTGAGCTTCGTCCGTGGGGCCCGGAAGATACAGATATCTATATGAGCACATGTGTGGCAGAGGATGTAAAGCTGAAAAGCTATGTGTTGAACGATAATAATTACAGCGTGGCCATGAGGATGGCAAAGCGCAGTGCTCAGCATGAAGGATGCCGGACAATCCTCTATATCCCGATTGAAAACGGCAGCAACAAAATGCGTCTCGGGCGCACCGGCGGACTTATCTATGATGATATTGCCGAAGAGCTCTTTGAGGCGTGGAAGGATGAGGCTCATTTCGTATATGCTCCGGCTCTCGGCCCCCGACTTACCCGTGAACTGTATCACGCCTACCGGCGCACGGGTATAATTGACCGATTGATTGAGCGATTGACCGGTGGTGAGGATATATCTATGGATCTTTATGACTTTATCATCGCCCACGACATTCTCGAAGTGGACGAAATCAAAGAGGCCGACTCAACCGGACTTTCGCGCATCAAGATCTATTACACTGACTGCGATTCATTATCGGAGGGCAAGCGGAAACACCTGCTTGAGAATGGAGTCAACGACAATCCGCGCCTGAGCATGTGGATTGACGTGCGCAACGGCTATATCGTAGACTTTGAATATAATAAACGTACACAACCATTTACAGCAAAAAAATGAAGATTGAAGATATAATATCCGCGCTCAAATCTGCCGGAATTTCAGCCCCCGTCGAGGACTTTGTGACCGAAGTTTACAATGTCGATGTCAGCGATGACCGCAGGATGCAGCTGTCGGTAAGCACTGATGAAATGATCCTGACAGAATCAAAGATAGTCGATACTTTCGAGGAGGAAGTCTATAGCCTGACAATGACTGACGGCTACGAAGGCATAGCGAAACTCGTGGAGTATTTCGGTATTGAAACCTCGGATGTAGATAAGTGTATCGACGCGTTGTTTGACTCGCTGACCGGACTCGTAGATCACGACGGCGATATCGACAAAATCATAGACTTGCTTAAACAGCTCGGCATCGGCTACAACGAATCATATTGATCCTATGAAGTATTTGCGAGCCATTATCCTGTTTGTTATCGTATCAGCAACCGTGCTGATTCCTTTCGGCCTGCTTGCCGCCGGATTCATGCCGGGACTTCCGTGGTGGGGACGTATCTCGTTCGTCGGTGGTGGACTCCTGACGGCACGGCTTGTCAAGCCATTCTCCATTGTCACGGACAAGGATCTGAAAATCATCTGATTATTCAAACTGATGGATGAAAATATCGTATTGTCGGAAACGGAACTGGCGAGGTGGCTGACCTACCGTGATGAGGAGGCATCGGATTTCGTACATATTTGGGCGCATCTGCGGCCTCAATGGTCCAATGTGGATATAGGACTTGATGACGATAGCTACTATCTGTATTACGGACATCCGTTGTGGCTATACTTCAAGAACAGTTACGATATCGACAGTACCGCCTGGTTGCCGATGTGTATCTGCGAATCACCATACATTCCATTGCCGAGATCAAAGTATCGGCTTGACATCTCTGATACTGACTTTGAGACAGTCAAGAAATTTGTAATTCATTACGAAAGTTTACTTAGACAGGTAGCTGACGGAGAGAGTTCCGGTATACTCTTTGATGTAATGAGCCGCAATTAATCCCATCACTCTTAAACAACAATTAAATATGCAACTTCAATTTACAATAGGCAGCCTTTACAAGGAATGGGATATAGAAATGGTCGTTACTGTGAATGAACATGAACTGACATTCATTGAACGCCTCGTCCATTCCGAATACCGCAAGGAAATCCCGGGCAGGAGATTGTCGGTTATCGACATTGCTCTGTTTGAGGACGTAGCGGGGGCGTTTAAGGAACGTCTTGATGACTTTCTCATGGAAAGACACGAGAAAGGCACATTGACCATAGATTCGTTGAAACGTCTGTGTGAACGACATCGCATAAAATATGAAGAGTCAGGCTCCCGCCTCGTGACGGCTTACCGCAGCCACATAAAGGATATGCGGGCCTCGGTCAAAGAGCGCGAGTTGAGAGGTCGGGCGCTATGCCGTAGGGCCGAGCTTTGGCGAAAAGGTAATCAGCCGGGAACACCGCAAGATTATGACAAAGCTTTCCATCTGCTCAATGAGGCCATCGGGCTGGATTATTTGCCGGCCTACGGAGAATTGGCGAACCTATATATAAAGACACGAATGACAACTTCGGCTATGATGACGGCAGAGAAGGGGATAAAGCGTGGCGACGGGCTGTCGATGATTGCGCTCGGTGACATCTTGGCTGCCGGAGACGAGTCTCATTTGATTCCTGTAGACTCTAAACGGGCTGCCCAACTCTATATCTCCGCCTGCGAAAACGGATATTGCCATAAGGCCACTCCACGTCTGCGCCGGCTTATCAATCTCGGCGAATATACCCCTAAAGGCAATCAGTTCATGCGCCTGGTGATGTATGAAGCCAAGCGTACCCGGCAACTCCGCGAGCACTCTGATGACGAATACTATTTGGATCCGGAATATCGGGAGACTATGAACCTGAAAGCGCACGGCGGCGACGAGGCAAAGATAAACGAGATACTCGAACATGCAGTCGAAGTCAACGGCAAGGAATGGCTCAGCGGTTTTCTCACTACGAGCTATATGCGGATGCATCGGTGGGGCAACGCTGCCATGATGTCAATAAAAGGGTTTGAGGGTATAAACACCCGCTACGCGTGTGCGGCACGGCTCGCTGCGATGGGAGCCGACTTTACCGGTGCCTCCGATGAGTTGGGCACTCCCGATTATGAGAGTGCTGTCGCATGGAGCATCAAGGCCATTGATACTGATGGCTACTTCGGATTTGTCATGCTCGATCATCTTATTGCCGAAGGGCATCTCGATCCGGCGTCGCTCCCTGCCGAAATTGCCATGCGTCTTGACGATTTCAACACCCGTGCCGAACCCGAGCGCCGTGACATCAATAATTACAACATTGACTGTAGCTTTAATAAAAACGCGGAATGATACACGCCGATATTCCTTCTGACCTGACATTCGAGCAGTTCAAGGCTCTTGCCATGCGAGAGCCTGATCTGGCGGGCGACTGGATTTATGAGCTTGAGGCTTCGGAGTTTGACGATGAGGCGACTGAATTATATCCCGAATTTGAGATTGCCTGGACTTCACGCTACTTTTTCCGGTCGCTTGACGAAGCCGAGAAGTATATGAGAGAAGAGCTCGTAAAGCCATCGATATATCGTTTTGTCATCACGCAGTATCCTGTCGGGCGACTTTACAGCGAACATGGAGCGCAATGGCTCTACGACCACACCGGCACGTTGATTGATCGAACCGTCACCCGTTGGGACGCTGAGGGTGGACCGGAAAGCATCTTTTTCGGCCGTCCTGCCGAGCGGTTACGGTTTAAAAACGGTGATATAGTCGAAGTCGTCGGTCGTGACAAAGTCAATCTGGCGGTCGTTGTGGGAGAGC